>JAFGRS010000341.1 GCA_016935045.1 Lentisphaeria bacterium
ATGGAACGCCCGCGGCCGCGCGGGCACTCGCGGGTTTGACTGAGGCATTACGCGCCGCAGGAACCGCTCCGTCAACCCGGGGAGGGATCGGGAAACGGCCACTCCACCCGCATCGGCGCTCCACTGCCGCAAGGGCAGTGGCGGCGGGAACCGCTGCGCCGGATCTTGGAACAGCCCCGCCGGCGCCCCCGCTGCTGTTGCACGGGAAGGAGCCGGCGCTATGTTCTCCCATGGTGCGCAGTTGTTTCCTGTTGACCTGAACCCCCGGCGCCTGCCTCCGCGGACACCCAGGCAGGGCGTCAACCCCTCCGTCAGGCCAACTCGGGAAAGGAGACTTGGTGAGAGCTTCCCCAACACCCCCGACGACACGGCTGCTGCCCCCGCTGCTGCTCGCGGGGGTCCTCGTCCTTGCCCTGTGCGGCTGCCCCCGGAAGGGGGGGGAGCGGGACGCCGCCTCTGCCTCCGCCCCGCCCCCCGCGGAAGCAGCGGGAGCCGATGCCGCCGAACTCCAGAAGCTCGTCCAGGCATCCCAGGCGCGACGAGACGCCGGCCACACGCCAAGGCGCTACCCCCGCAACCCACCGCGGGAAACGGCCGAGGAAGTGGCGCGAATCGCGACGCAGTACGGCAAGGCCGCCGATGCCGAGGCACGGGTCAAACTCCTCGATCAGGCGGCACGGTACTGCGACCCGGGCGTACTGCCCCTCGTCGAACGGGCGCTGCTCGACAGCGATCCGTCCGTCCGGGTCGCCGCCCTCGAAGCCCTGTGGGGATACACCTCCAAGGATATCGTACCCCTGATCCTGAAGGGGCTCGGGGACGCGAACGTCGAAGTCCGGCGCGCCGCCATCGAGGCGATGGATTCGGTCGCCGATTCCACCGCCGCCGAAGCCGTTGCCCTGGCATTCACGGATCCGGACGAGGAGGTGCGCGAGCTGGCCTTCGATGCCATGGCGGAACTGAACTACGAGACGCGCCTTTCCTTGCTCGAGGAAGCCCTCCGCGCGCCCAGCACGGACGTCCGCTGCACGGCCGTCTCCGAAATCGAAGACCTCGGGAACCATGACGCGATGGACCTGCTCATCGAGGCGCTTCGGGACAGGGACGAAACGGTGCGGAGCGAGGCCGCCGATGCCATCTGGTTCCTGGTCTCGGAGGAATTCGAGGACTACGAGAGTGCCCGGCGCTGGTGGACGCAGAACCGCGGCGGGTACGATGACGAACTCTTCGAGAGGGACTGACCAAGGTCCCGCGACCCGCCGGCCCCCAGTACGGGGCGCGGCCCTTCGCGCACCATCCCTCTCCCCGGTACGGGGCGCGGCCCTCCGCGCACCATCCCATGGGAGTTTTCGGCCGTCCAGGGCGCCGGCCGGTACCGGGAACTGGGTCCATCCGTACGGGGCGCGGCCCTCCGCGCGCCATCCCCGGAGTCTCCGAGTTCCTTATCCAACCTTAACAATTATCAGGAAACTTGCGCGCGCGCGGGTGTCGTCGTATACTCTTGTTTGAATAGAGTATGTGTCGTTCCCGTGTGCCGAGTGCCAAGCCCAAGGAGAGTCTCTCGTGAAAAAGCGCCCGTTCACCCTGATCGAGCTGTTGGTGGTGATCGCCATCATTGCGATCCTGGCCGCGATGTTGCTGCCGGCATTGGCCAAGGCCCGCGAGAAGGCGCGCCAGGCATCCTGTGTCAGCCAGCTGAAGCAGATCGGCCTGGGCGTGTTCATGTACGTCGAGGACAACAAGGAACGCTACCCGAACTGCAGTGACAACGTCTGGATCAGCAACGGGGGTTCCCACGTCCAGAAGCTCAAATCCTATGTTGTCGACAACAAGATGTGGGGCTGCCCCAGCGCCAAGCCCACGAACGAAGAGAACGGGGTCGCCAACAGCTACTTCAGCAACGCGGTGTTCACGGCCACGGCGATGAGCAATGCCCAGGTCAAGCGCCCCAGCGAAGTCCTGATTTTCTGGGATTTCAACGAGTTGCGGGATCACTGCTACCGCCGGCCGAACCGGGATTCTGCCGGCATGTACGGGAACTACGTCTCCGCCGGACGCTACGGCAACGTCCACAACGGCGGGGGCAACATCGACTGGATCGACGGGCACGTGAGCTGGCTGCGGGAAGTGCAGCACACCGGCAGGGTCTTCATGCTCACCCCGGACGACCGGGACAACGCGTACACCCACTCGATCCAGTACTGAGTACTGAGCCGCAAGCGCAATCCCATCGTCCCGGCCGGCTGCCGGGAACTCGATCCATCCGTACGGGGCGCGGCCCTCCGCGCACCATCCCATGGGAGTTTTCGGCCGTCGAGGGCGCCGGCCGGTACCAGTCCCCGGGGACCCCCGGGGTCAGACCTACCTTTTTAGGCACAATCCCTGCCCGCGAGGACGCGGGCGCTCCACGAACGGGACGACATCGCGCCGATCCTCCGCCCTGGAGCCCGCGATGCCCGCGACGCACCGGCGCGGGTTCGCGGTATCCCGGCCCGCGAGATCCAGGTCATACGAACGTGGACGAGCGGCTCACCGGGAGGTTCGCCCTCCAGGGGACGCGGCGCCGCGGAGCGTCGCCTTCCAGGGGATCGCCGCTTGCCCGTCGACGGCGCTCGGGGTCTGCGAGAGAGCGCCTCCCACACGACGGGGCTCTGCCCCCCGAGACCCCCCGCAAGGAGGAGGCCCGCCTCCCCCTCGACTCCCTCGGTACAGCTCGCCGGCGGCGCGGACCCAGCCCGGTTCGCGCACGGGCAGGTCCCTCTCCATCGCGAAGCGATCGGCAGCCGCGGCCCGGACGGTACGGCGCGTCCGCGTCCCCGCGGTGTGCGCCGTGCGTCCGGACCGCTGGGACGGGGGGTTCGGGGGGCCATTCTGGTCCCCCGGCCGCCGGAGGCAGTCTCCCGACGTTGGCGCATTCGCGCCCGAGGGTGGGGAACGGCTCCGCGGAGCGTCGCCCTCCAGGGGACGGGACGGGGGCCACGGCTCCGCGGAGCGTCGCCCTCCAGGGGACGGGACGGGG
>JAFGRS010000342.1 GCA_016935045.1 Lentisphaeria bacterium
GGACTGGGGGGGGGGGCGGCGGCGGTGGGCAGGTGCGCGAACCGCGCCCTCGAGGCACCGGGGTCAACCGTTCTGGAGTGCCGCCAGGTCGATCCAGGCACCGTTCTGTTGGCGGCTCTCGATTCCGGCCCGGATGAACGCCACGATCTCGACCGTGATTGCCGGATCGATGGGCGGCTGCCCGCTCCGGAACATGCCCACCATTGCCCTGAGCAGTTCCCGGTAGATGAACGTCGTCGAGATCCCGGACTGCCGGACCGATTTCGCACCCCAGACGGCAAAACCGTAGGAGTGGGCTCCCGCCCGGGTCCCGCGCATCACGCCGATGCGGCCGTCGTTCCACATGCCGGTCACGACCTCGCCCCCTTCGCTGTAGGCGCAGCAGACCCTGCTGCACCCTCCACCCATCAGGGTATAGAGGATCTCGACCCCGTGGATCCCGTAGTTGAACAGTCCCGGGTTGACGGGATGCTCCGCGGCCGGGGAGTAGGTATTCGCGCCCATGACCGGACCGACCTCGGGGTCCTGGATCACGGTCTGGACCTCGGGGCAGAAGCGCAGCGACGAGGCGGAGAACACGGGCACGCCCCTGCCGCGGGCAAGGCGGACGATTTCCCGTGCGTTGGCCAGGCTCACCTCGAACGGCTTGTCGATGTAACAGGGGATTCCCGCCTCGATGAAGGGCCGGGCCCGTTCCAGGTGCACGCCGCCCTCGTTGGACTCGATGCACACCGCGTCGATGTGCCCGATCAGGTCCTCCGGACGCGTCACCAGCTCGACCCCCAGCCCGCGCAGCTGTTCCGTGTACTCCGGCACCCGCTCCGGGGAATGCCGGGAGGTCCCCGGACAACCCGCCACCACGCGCGCCCCCTCGACCCATTGGTCCTCGGCGATGCCCACGTGATTCAGCCGCTTCGTGAACTGCACTACGTGCGATGTGTCGAAATCGACAATGCCTACGCGGATCATGATGCGCTCCTTCGCTGCCTGCAACGCCACCCGGGAACATACCCCACCAGGCACAGTGCTCAAGGACGGCGCCATGCGTCGTGTCATGCCTCAGTGAAAACAGGTGAGCCGGTTCCCAAGTCTCACCTGTTTTCACTGCCGGGTCCACCCGTTCGATGTCTCTCCTTGCGCGGGGTCTTGCCAGAGGGGATATTCCGCTGCAGTTCGGTTCTGTACCGGGCCGGGATTGCCGGAGCATGGCATTTCGGTGCGGCATGGCCCGGGACACGGAGGGGCCACAGTGAGAAGCGCCATCCCCAACGCACGGCTGCTGGCGGTGCTTTCGTTGCTCGGAGGGACCCACTGCATGGCGGCCCGTGAGAATCCACACCCCGGCCATGATCCGGAGCGCTACGGGCAGCGTCTCCCCTATCGCAGGATCGAGGAGATGGGCCCCTGCACGGCCGTGGCGGTCCAGGGGACGCGCCTCTTTGCCATTGGCCAGGGCAGGCTCCAGGTGCTGGACATCCGGTATCCCGGGACGCCCTCGTTGCTGGGTACGCTGGATGGCCTGGGTACGACGCGACGGGCCGCGAACCCGTCCTCAGCGGCCATCCGGGGGCCTGTGCCTTCTGGCGGGGGCGTGTCGTCATCCCCGCCGCCTACCAGGGTCTGCTGCTCGAGCGGCGCGGGGAGTGACGCCGGCGGGCAGGGGGGTGTTCGGCGCCCGGGCGTGTTTGGCGGCCGCGGCGACAGGAGCGTTGCCGGGTGACCTTTCTACCTCCAGCGGACGTTGTGGTCGTGCGGGACCTGGCACGCCGGGTAGCCGACATCGCCGCGCACCCGGTGCAGCGGCAGCGGCAGCGTCTCTGGGAGGGGCTCAACCGCCTCGAACGCGTGCGCCCCACCGTGCACATCCAGGCCCTCGCCCCGAACATCTGGGAGGAACTCATCCCCGGCGGCACGCTGCGGACGACGGACCCGGCGGCCCGGGCGCAGGAAATGGAGCTGCGCAAGAGGATCTACGCCTGGGAGCACTTCCGCGACGACCGCGTCATCGACGCTGTCGTGGTCTGTGCCGTCGCCATCCGGGGCGACCTCCAGTGGACGGGTTTCGGCCTGCCCACGATGGTGGAGCGCAGCGGGGTGCGTTCGGGGGCGCACGCCTTCCGCCCGGTGATCGTCGAGGAGCGGGACATCGAGAAGATCCGCACCAAAGCGGAGATCTCCGTGGACTGGGGGGACACCGAGGCGCGCCATCAGCGGCTGTGCGAGCTGTACGACGGCATCCTGCGGGTCGAGAAGCGGGGGCGGGATTTCTTCTGGATGCCGATCATGGACCTGTTCATCGAGCGGCGCGGGATCGAGCAGACCTTCGTGGACATGCTGGAACGGCCCGCTTGGGTACACGCCGCCCTCGACCGCATCACCACGGGGTACGAGAACAACCTGACCCGGCTCGAAGAACTCGGTCTGCTGTCGCCCGGACATCGCAACACGAGCCTTGGGTCCGGCGGGTATGCCTGGACGGAGGAACTGCCCCGGGCGGACTTCGACGGCAGCCACACCCGCCTCCGCGATCTCTGGGCGCGCTGCGCCACGCAGATTTTCACCGAGGGGATCTCCCCCGGGATGCACGAGGAATTCGCGCTTCGCTACGAGAGGCGTCTGCTGGAGCGTTTCGGTCTGAGTGCCTACGGCTGCTGCGAGCCTCTGGACCGGAAGATGCACGTGGTGCGGAGCATCCGGAACTTGCGCCGGGTCTCGATGAGTCCCTGGGTCGACGTGGCCCGGGCCGCCGAGGCGGTCGGCCGGGACTACGTCTACACCATGAAGCCCAACCCCGCCATCGTGTCCATGGAACGCTGGCACCCCGAGCTGGCGCGCCGCGAACTCGAAGACGCCTTCCGCAAGACCCGTCACAGTGTGCTCGAAGTCAACCTCCAGGACCTGCACACCGTGCGCAACGAACCCCGCCGCCTCGACGAATGGTCCGCCATCGCCCTCGATCTGGCCGAGACATACGCCTGACCGCGCCCGCGTCGCCGATCCAGTCCTGCCAATCGTCTCGAGATAGGCTGGAGCGCCCGCGTCCCTGCGGGCACGATTCGCGCCCGGGTCCCCGCCGCCACTGTCCTTGCGGCAGTGGGGCGACGATCCGGGAGAAGGGGGGAAGAGCGGCGGCGCGCCCCCCTTTTTCCCCTCATCGGCGCTCCACCGGGACCAGCCCGGCGGCGGCGTCACGAGCGCTGCTGCCGATCTTGAAACAGCCCTGCACCGCGGGTAGAACCGGCTCAGCAGGAGCTTCGCCCTCCAGGGGATGGGGCGCCGCGCAGTCGGCTCGGACTGGAGGGCGAAGCTCCTGCTGAGCCGATTCCCGAGTCCTTCCTGTTTTCACTGAGGCATTGCCACCGCGGGTCCGGTTGACCGGCCCTGCGGAAGACCGTAGAGTATTCCGAGGTTTCCCCGACGTGGCCCCGTGGGACGTGACCGCGCGTGGGGCAGTCCCTGCTGCTTCGGGGCTGGAGCGGTGACCCGGTTTCCAGCGTTGCGCGGTGCCGGGAGGTGGGCGCGATGGCGTGTCGTTCCGAATTCTGTTGCGTGGGCAGCTTTCCCGACTCGGTAGCGGCCGCGGCGGCTGAGGCGGGGTTCACGGAGTTCTCCGGCGCCCTGGCGGCATGTGCGGATCTGCAGTTCGACGGCACGCCGGGGGTGTCGTGGCTGGTGCTGGCGCAGGGGCGCCTGGCGGTTTTCCGGCCCGGTGTGTCCACGCCATGTTGGGGTCCGATGGAGCTGACCAAGGTCAGCAAGGTACGTTGTTTCCAGGCGGTGGGGAGCGCCTTTCTGCAGGTGATGGTGGACGGTCTCTACGTGATGGTGGTGCGCTACAGCAACGCCCGCCGGGAGCTGTTTGGCCGTGTGCGCATCCAGATGGAACGGATGCTGGCGGGGGAGGAGGTCCAGGCGGAGTGGGTGTTGCGTCCGAGCGACTGGGTCTGCGGCGCCTGCGGGCTGCCATTGCCGGGGAAGGGCGCCAGTTGCCCCCGCTGCAGCCGCCGTCACGGCATCCTCCTGCGTTCCCTGGGGCTGATGCGGCCCTATACGCGCTACATCGCGGGCCTCTTCACCATGATGGTCATCGGCGTCTGCCTGGACTTGGTGCCCGCGCAGCTCACCCGGTTGCTGGTGGACAAGGTCTTGCTGCCGAGGGAGCATCTGGACTGGCTGCCGCTGATCCTGCTGGGTCTGGTGGGCACTTCCGGAAGCCGTTGCGTGCTCAACATTTTCATCGGTCGGCTGTCGAGTCTGGTGGGGACGCAGGTGACGCGGGAACTGCGGCAACGGCTGCAGGCGAAGCTGGTGTCGTTGAGCGTGGACTACTACAACCGACACAGCGTGGGGTCCCTGATGAGCCGGGTGCTCTACGACGTGGATTTCTTCCATGGTTTCGTGGCCCAGGTCGCCCAGGGGTTCCTGCTGAACATCATGCTGGTGGCGGGGGTGGGGGCCATGCTGTTCCTTATGAACTGGCGTCTGGCGCTCCTCGTGCTGCTGCCCATCCCCTTCGTGATCATGGGCACCATGTTCTTCTGGAAGCGCATCTACCCACGCTATTACCGGGTCTGGGACAGCCAGTCGAAGATGGCCCAGCTTCTCTCGGGGCTGCTGTCCGGCGTGCGCCTGGTGAAGGCGTTCGGGCAGGAGCAGCGGGAGGCCGAACGCTTCGGCGAAAACGCCGGCTACATGCAGACGGCACGGTGGCGTCTGGACGCCGGAACAGCCACCTTCAACCCGCTGATGGGGTTCGTCTTCGGTCTCGGCGGTCTGATTGTGTGGCTGGCCGGTGGGCGGCTGGTGGTGGGGGACCGCATCAGCCTGGGCACGTTGATGGCGTTCTTCGGCTACCTGGGGATGTTCTACGCCCCCATCTCTGCCCTGAGCATGTTCTCAAACTGGGTCACCGGCTTCATGTCCGCGGCGCAGCGGACCTTCGAGATTCTCGATTCGACGGCCACGCTGCCGGTTTCGCCGAACCCGGTGCGCATGCCCACGACGCAGGGCACCATCGAGTTCCGGGACGTGGTTTTTGGCTACGATCCGTACACTCCGGTACTCAAGGGGGTCAGTTTCCGCGTCGAGGCCGGTCAGTTCATCGGTATCGTCGGGAAGAGCGGCTCGGGCAAGACCTCGATCGTGAACCTAATCTGCCGGTTCTACGACGTGCAGGGCGGCCAGGTCCTGCTGGACGGCGTGGACGTGCGTGACTACGCCCCGGAGGACCTGCACCGCAGCATCGGCCTGGTGCTGCAGGACCCGTTCCTCTTCCGCGGCACCATCGCCGACAACGTGGCCTACGGCAGGCCCGCCGCCGAGGCCCTCGAGATCATGGACGCGGCCCGGGCTGCCAACGCCCACGACTTCATCGCCCGGCGCGCCTCGGCCTACGATACCAAGCTGGGGGAGAACGGGGCCGGGCTCTCGGGCGGCGAACGCCAGCGCATCAGCATTGCCCGGGCGTTGCTCTGCGACCCGAGGATCCTGATTCTCGACGAGGCGACGAGTTCGGTGGACACGGAGAGCGAGCAGGAGATCCAGCGGGCCCTGGCCCAACTCTGCCGCGGCCGTACGACGCTGGCTGTGGCGCACCGCCTGTCGACCCTGAAAAACGCGGACCGGATTCTGGTGGTGGACGAGGGACGCATCGCGGAGTGTGGCACCCACGACGAGCTGTTGGCGCTGGAGAACGGCATCTACCGCAACCTGGTTCGCATCCAGACCGAACTGACTCGCCTGGAGGTGTGACGACCATGGTCACCGATACCGCAGCGGCGCCGGCGACACGTCTTGCCAAGACCGGCGTCCGGCGCTTGACGCCCGAGATCACCACCGTTTTCGAGGGCACGTTCTCGCTGCTGCATGTCGGCGTCAAGGGCGACACTCTCTACCGGGGGGCCTTTGCGGCGCGCATGTTCCCCGTGCGTCACCCGGACCGTTTCATCTCGCTGCACTACACGGACGCGGCGGACAAGGAGCAGGAAATCGGGTTGATCGAGGACCTGGCCGCATTCCCGGAGGAACAGCAGGCGCTGGTCCGCCAGAGCCTGGGTCGGAACTACCACGAGAAGGTGATCCAGCGGGTGTATTCGGTCCGCTGTGACTTCGGCCTGTTGTTTTTCGATGTGGAGACGCAGTTTGGCCGGGAGGATTTCGTGATGCCCTGGCGCTACGATCGCGCCGAGGAATACGGCGAGAAAGGGAAGGTGTTGCTGGACTCCTTCGACAATCGCTTCGTGATTCCGAACGTGGAAGCGCTTCCGGGTCCGGACCAGCAGCGTTTCACGGGTTTCATCTATTGGTGACGCGGTTGTCCTGCCCTGCCATGCGTTCCCGTCGGCGCCGGCGGTCCTCCGCCGTACCTGCGTGGGTTCGGCATACCGCCGAGGACCTATCTGCGTGCGACGCACAGGCAGGCGGCTGGCTCCAGCGCATCTCCTCCGGGCGTTGCACTTGCGCGCGTCCTATGATCCACATGGTGAGGCCTGGCATTCCGCCCGGCGCCGGCGTGCCGTTGTGGCGTCGGGTCCATCCGTGTTGCGCCGAATCAGGGCGTCCGGAGCTTCCGGGGGCCTCTTGGGGTCGACGGGGCTCAGGGGGAATCGGTTGCGTGCAGGAGGTACCAGATGGTGTCGGCTTCGGGGGGGATGTCGAGGGTGATGCTGCCGGGCAGGAGTTCGAGGGGCAGTCTGGCGGCAGGGCGTCCCTGACCGTCGAGGGCGCGGGCCTCCAGCGCCGGTCCCGTCCGCGTCAGGGCGATGCGTCCGCTGATGACCTCGGCGAGCACGGGTTCGGTTCCCCAGTCGGCCAGGCTTTCGCCGCCGTGGGAGGGAACAGCCCCCGAGTTGGCGGCGTCCGCGCCGATGGCCAGGAGGAGGTTCCCGGATGTCGGCAGGGGCTGCCGATCCAGGGCGACGAGTGCGACCACGGCACTGCCCGTGCGGCCGGGTCTGAGGGTCATGGTGAGGGGGCCGCAGGTGACGGTCCGGCCGCAGACCGCGCCGGCGACGACGACCGCGAGGGGGCTGCTGACCTGGTACAGCAGGCGCTGATCTTCTCCCGTTTCCCAGCTGGCCGTGGGGGGGCCCGCCGCGGAGGGCGAAGGCGGCGCGGCGGTCCGTCGGAGGGCGAGTTCGGCGCCGGCAGGGAGGAGGCGGCGGCCCATGCGGGCCGTCATCAGTTCCGGGAAACCCCATTGCCGGCTCTTCCAGAGGTCATCGCCGCCGCGCCCGGCCGCCAGGTCGGGGAGAATCGTGTCCCGGGGGATTTCGAGGATCGCCTCCGGGGCCAGGGGAGGGATGCCGGCGGTGCGGAAGAGGATGGCCGCGGCGGGCAGGAAGACGGCCTTCTGCGGGCTGCTGGCGGTATCGAAGAAGGAGACTCGGCGCCGGGCAGTCCACTCCTCCCAGCTGTAGTTGAGGTAGTTGTGGATGACGAGGCCGTCCCAGTCCTGGAGGGCGGCGAAGGAAGCGGTCATGGGCCAGCATTCGGCCGCATGGGGATTTGGGTGGGGGTGGTTGAACTCGCTGACCATGAAGGGTTGATCGATCATGCGCTGGGTTGCCAGCCGCAGCAGTGTTCCCCCTTCCGCGGCGGCCATGGACTGGGGGGAGACGCGCCAGTTGTTCGGGTCCCAGGGTTTGCCGGGGAAGCGTGGGTGTTGCCAGTAGGCGTGCATGTCGGTGTAGTCCATGGCGGCTTCCCGCAGCATCCCGTACGCTCCGCCGTAGGAGATCTGGGTGCCCGCGATGGGGCAACGGACCCCCAGATCCTCCCTGAGAAAGCGGCGCATGCCCTCGAAGTACCGCGTTTCCAGGTCGGCGGCGCATGCGAGCCAGTCGGCCCATTCCCGGGGCAGCCCAGCCCGGGCGACCGGGCGGCGGATGTTCCCCGCGGCCAGCGATTCCCCC
>JAFGRS010000343.1 GCA_016935045.1 Lentisphaeria bacterium
GAGCGTCGCCCTCCAGGGGAATGGAGCGCCCGCGTCCTCGCGGGCACTCTCGGCTCCGCGGAGCGTCGCCCTCCAGGGGATGGAGCGCCCGCGGCCTCGCGGGCACTCTCGGCTCCGCGGAGCGTCGCCCTCCAGGGGGATGGGGATGCGGCTCCGCGGAGCGTCGCCCTGCAGGAGGCCGCACGGTCCCCGGGCGGCTTCTCAGAGTCCCAGTCGGTTTCCCCACTCCTTTTCCAGCCATGGGCGTTCCGCCGCCAGGAGTTCCTGGAAGCACTCCCGGATGCGTGCGGGTGAGGCACAGGCCGCGGTAGCGGGATCGATGAGGCAGGCCAGCAGTGCCTTGTTGAGATCGGCTTCGAGGATGGCGTCGCTGGCCATGGTCTGCATGTCGGCCACCCCGCGGCAGAGGGCTGCCAGGGCGACCGGCATTCTGCCGACGCGGTGGGGGTGGACCCCATTGCGGTCCACGGTGCAGCAGACCTCGACGCAGGTATCGTCGGTGAAGTTGTCCAGGCAGCCATTGTTGATGACGTTGAGGTGCATCCGGTAGACGTTGCCGGTTTCGACGGCGTGCATGATGTGCATACCGTACTCGAAGGAACGTCCGAGCTGGAGGGGTTTGCGGCCGTCGGTCTGCTGGACCAGATCGGAGTCATGGTTCCAGCGGGGGGCGGTGATCTCGGCCTCGGCGCTGATTTCCCGTTCGACGAGGAAGACGGCATCGCGGTCGGCCTGGCGCGGCAGGAAGTAGGGGATGTACTCCGCGCAGTGCCTGCTGGATTCCGTGGTGAAGTAACCGAACGCCTTGAGCAGTTCGAACTGCACCGCCCGGGAGCGGTAGATCTCGGGCTTTTCCGTGGCGGCCTTGAGGAGGTCGGGGTAGGCGTCCCTGCCATCGAGGTAGCGGATGGTGAGGAACCAGTCCATGTGGTTGATGCCCGCCGCGGTGTAACGCAGGTCCTTGTGCGTACAGCCGATCCAGCGGGCCACGTCGCGGATGCCGTACTGGATGTTGTGGCAGAGCCCGAGCATATGGATGCGGGGGCAGGCCAGGTTGAGGGTACGGGTAAGCATGGCCATGGGGTTGACGTAGTTCAGGAGATAGGCGCCCGGGCAGCGGGCCTCCATGTCCTTGCCGATGGCGATCAACTCGGGAGCGCAGCGCAGGGCACGGAACACCCCCCCGATCCCGGCCGTGTCGGCCACGTACTGGTGGATGCCGTACCGCCCGGGGATGGTGATCTCGTAATGGAACGGCACGCCCCGGTAGGCCGGCCCCCCCTGGGCGAAGGAGGTCATGACGTAGTCCGCCCCGTCGAGTACGCCGCCGCGCCAGTCGGACGCCGTGCGGACCCGGGTGGGAGCCTTGTGGGCCTCGACGATCCTGCGGCAGTAGGCTGCCACGGGCCCGAGGTTCTCGGGGTTGATATCCACCAGCACAATCTCGGAATCCCGCAGTTCCTCGAAGCTGATGATATCCGCGAAGCTACGCCCCCCGAATCCGCTTCCCGCTCCGATGAAGACGATCTTTGGCATAAGTCTCTCCTTTTCTGATCCACCGTAGGTCTCTCGACGCCGCTGCCCCCGAGGCCGGTGGGGCGCCGATCCGCGAAGGCGGGGGAAGCGGCCCCCGGGGCCGCATTGCCTCTGCCCTGCCATCGCCGCTGCCCCCGGGACCGGTCCGCTGGCGGCGTTGGAATGCCGCAACGGACCTGGATGCCGGCCCGGGCTCTATGGCTCCGCGTGTTTCGCGATCCCCTCCGGGGTCAGCGCGTGGCTGTAGAGACGCAGTTTCCGCAGGAGTCCGCGGAAGCCCTTCCCGGACAGTTCTTCCTCGATCGGACTGCCGCTGTCCCCACCGATCTGCATGGCGTCGTTGGGATCCCGGTCGATGCCGCCGGGGAGGGGTGCCGCGGCGACCTTCCTGCCGTTGACGTAGAGGTGGATCTCCGTGCCGGCCACCACGCCGACGAGGTGGGCCCAGGTGTCGGTGACCGTCTCCGTGCCCTGTGCCACCGTGAAGCCGTTGTCGTCCCGTACGCCAAAGGCCGGCCGGCCGTCCCTGACGAACAGCATGTATCCCAGGGAAGCCCCGCCCCGGGCGACCAGGACCCCGTCGCCCCAGGCCCGGGCCCAGGCCTCCACGGTCCAGTCCCGCCGGGCCGGGTTGAGGGACGGTGCATTGGGCACCTCGATCCGTCCGGCTCCGTCGAACCGGGCGGCGCGCCCCCGGGGTTCTGCTTCCCAGGTCACGTCCCGGGCGCTGCCGTGGTTGCCCTTGCCGGAGGTGTCTTCGACCCGGTTGTTGTCGACCGCGGCGAAGGTGTAGTGCAGGACCAGTTCGCCCGGGGGTGCCGGCGGTCGCGGGTCCCGTCCGCGGTAGTTCGTGGCTTTCATGAGGCGGTCGAGTTCGGCGCGCATGGCGGTGAGGCGTGGGGCATGGTCCGGGTCCCGGGCGAGGTTGTGGAGTTCGTGGGGGTCTGTGCGGAGGTCATAGAGTTCGTCGAGGTCGTCGATACCCGGGTAGCGCACCAGTTTCCAGTCCGGGGTACGGACTCCGACCATATCGGGGATACGGGGGGTCAGATCGACCCAGTATTCGTACAGGAACGACTCGCGCCAGGGGGTGGTTCGGCCCTGCAGCAGAGGCTGGAAGGAGAGTCCCTGCATGTGGCCGGGGATCGTTGCGCCGGCCAGGTCCAGGAAGGTGGGCGCCACGTCGATGTTGAGGACCATCGGGGAGATGGTGGTGCCCGGCTTGACCAGGGCGGGGTAGCGGAGCACCAGGGGGATCCGCAGCGATTCCTCGTACATCAGGCGCTTGTCCCCGCGGCGGTGCTCGCCATGGAAGTAGCCGTTGTCGCTGGTGAAGACCACGACCGTGTTGTCGAGTTGGCCGATCTCCGTCAGGGTTGCCAGGATCCGGCCGATGCCGTCATCGATGGCCTTGATCATCCGCAGTTGGTTGAGGCGGCCCCCCGCGCGCGGGTCCCACGGGGGAGCGGGGACGGCATCCGGTACGGGTGCGTCCCGCCGGTCCCGGGGGAGATGCTCGGCCCGCTGCCAGCGCGGCTTGCTCTCGAAGGTGTCCTTCCAATTGGGGGGTTCGGCCATGGTCGCGTCGGGGAAGAGGCCCTTGTCGCGCTCGGGCGGCTGGAAGGGACCGTGCACGGCCTTGTGGGCCAGGCACAGGCACCAGGGCTTCGAGTGAGGCCGGCGCAGCCAGCGGTCGGCGTAGTCCGTGAGAATGTCGGTCATATACCCCTGGGCCGTAAACTCGCGCCCGTCCTCGTTCAGAACCGGGTTGTTGTGGACCCCCTGCCCCAGGAAACTCAGCCAGTAGTCGAACCCGGGACGGGGGTCTGAGCGCCTGGCCTGGTGCCACTTGCCGACGTAGGCCGTTTCGTAGCCCGCCGCCTGCAGGACCTGAGCGAAGGAGGGGTGCACGGCCGGATCGAACTCGGCGCCGTTGTTGCCCATGACGCGGTGGGTGTGGGCATAGGTCCCCGTGAGGAAGCTGGCCCGGGCGGGGGAACAGAGCGAGGTGGTCACGAAGGCGTTCTCGAAGAGGGCCCCCTCGTTGCGGATCCGGTCGATGTGGGGAGTCCGCACAAAGGGGTGTCCCATGAAGCCGAAGGCATCCCAGCGCAGATCGTCGATGAGCACGAAAAGGACGTTGGGACGCCGGACCGGGGCTGCCTGGGCCAGTGGCGGGGCGAGGGCCAGGGCCCCGACCCCCACACTCCCGACGGCGAGACGGTTCAGAAAGCGGCGACGGTCCAGGCGAATCTCCATGGCAACACAACCTCCAATCGCGACCGGGCGCAGCCGACGGGATCCTCGGGAGGCACAGCCCTGGCGCCTGCGTCCCGAGGCGTCATCCCGCCGGCGGTCATCGATCTTCGAGCCGTCGGCATGCTTCTTCGAGTACGGGCCAGTCCTTGGCGAAACAGAAACGGAGGAGGGGCTTGGCCGTGGGCGTCTGGAAGAAGGCGGAGCCCGGGATTGCCGCGATGCCCTTGGCATGCAGGAGGTTCATGGCGGCCTCGATGTCGTCCGTTCCGCCCAGGGAAGTGGCATCCGCGAGCACATAGTAGGCGCCCTCGGGCACGGCCGGGGCCAGGTTTGCGGCCCGCAGCGCGGCGCAGAAACGGTCCCTCTTGCGGCGGTAGTCCACGGCCAGTTCGGTGTAATAGCGCGGTTCGAGTCGGGTCATTGCCCGGGCCAGTCCCGCCTGCAGCGGGGTGGGGGCACAGATGGAGAACAGGTCATTGGCCAGGCCGATGGCGCGACTGAGGGGGGCCGGAGCGATGGCGTAACCCACCCGCCAGCCCGTGATCGAGAAGGTCTTCGAGAAACCGGACACGGTCACGGTCCGCTCCCACATGCCGGGCAGGGATGCCAGGCTCAGGTGGGGGCGGTCGTAGACGATGTACTCGTAGATCTCGTCGGTCAGGGCCAGGAGGTCATGGCGTTGGCAGCACTCCGCGACGGCTTCGAGATCGGCCCTGCGGAAGACCTTGCCGGAGGGGTTGGCGGGGGTGTTGACCAGGATTCCGCGCGTGCGGGGATTCGCCGCCGCCCGCAGGCTTTCGGGCTGCAGTTCCCAGCGGGGCGGCAGCAGGGGGACCGGCACCGGAACGAGTCCGAGGGCGCGCATGGTGTGTACGTGGTAGCCGTAGAAGGGCTCGAAGACGAGAATCTCGTCGCCCGGCTCGAAGAGGCTGTGCAAGGCGCAACAGAAGGCCCCGGTGGACCCCACCGTGACAACCACGTTCTCATCGGGGTCGGTTGCGGTCAGACCATTGTATTCGGCGGCCTTTGCCGCAATGCAGCGCCTGAGGTCATCCCGGCCCTCGAAGCGGCTGTAGGCGCTCTCGTCTGCCAGGATCGCGTCGGCGGCGGCACGGAGGATCTCGGGGGGCGTGGGCAGGTCGCATACCCCCTGCCCCAGGTTGATGCCGTGCAGGCGGTCGCATTCCCAGGTCATCCGCCGGATGTGGGACTGCGTCATGCCCGCCAGGTGCCGGTTGCGCGGTAGCATCAGCCCTCCGCCGCCGGCGCCGGGACGGTCATGCTCTGGGCCAACATTGCGAACGTCAGACCGTCCAGAGCACAGCCGAGCTGATCCTGCACGGCACGCAGCTGCGGTCGGACAGTGCAGAACGGGGCCCGGGGGCAGACCGCGTGCCCGTTGGTCAGGCAGCTGTTGAGATAGAGTGCCTTGCTGTCGGCAATCCGGAGCACGTCGACCAGGGTGATCTCGTCCGGACGCCGGGCCAGGCGTAACCCACCCCCCTTGCCGCGATGGGTCACCACAAGTCCCCCCTCGACCAGCTTCTGTACGATGCGACGCAGGAAGCGGTAGGGAACAAGCATCTCGTCGGCCAACTCATTCGTCGCCACCAGGCCCGTGTCACCCTTGGCGGCCAGGTACAGCACGGCACGAATGGCGTAGTCGGCCTCACGCGTAATCATCTGGCACTCGCTCCCACAGAAGAGACGCAACAATCCCGCGCAACATACTCCCCCCGTGGAAGCTGTCAACCGCTTTTCCGAGGAAGACGCAATGCCGCAGTCAATGCCGGGGGAAGCTCGCGGTACGCTCGCGCTCCAGACACCCGGGGCAGCTCGCGGTACGCTCGCGCTCCAGGCCGGGGGCAGCTCGCGGTACGCTCGCGCTCCAGGCCGGGGGCAGCTCGCGGTACGC
>JAFGRS010000041.1 GCA_016935045.1 Lentisphaeria bacterium
AGGGACATCCTGGAGGCCTTTCCCAACCTCCCCAATCCGCCGTCCCCATTCCTGGCTGCACTGGCTCCGAAGATGGTCCTGGACATCTGGAGCTTCGGCAGCCGGTTCTCGGACACGAGCCGTTACCTCGAGGCCCTGAAGGGATACGGCGTGGACGAACTGGCCATCATCTTCCACGTCTGGCAACGGCACGGATACGACAACGCCCTCCCGGAACACCTCCCCGCAAACCCCGGACTCGGCGGCGAAGAGGAAATGCGGGAACTGGGAGCAACCGCCCGCCGACTCGGGTATCTCTTCTCCCTGCACGAGAACTACATCGACTACTACCCCAATTATCCTCACTATACCGACAAAGCGGTGGCGGTGGACTCCCGAGGCCATCCAATTCCGGCCTGGTACATGCCTTCGACGGGCCTCCAGTCGTTTCGCCTGAAGCCCACCTGGATCGACCGCTATGTGACGGATCAGTCGCCACAGATCCACGCCCGATACGGAACGACGGCGGCGTACCTGGACGTGCACAGCACGAGTCTTCCCTGGCACATGGACTTCGAGGCGGGGGTGGAAGGCGCGGCGAGCATGCGTCACGCGCTGGCTACGGTGACGGACCTGTTCCGGTCCATGCGGGAGATCCATGGGGGGCCGCTGTTCGGCGAGGGCAACTACCATGCGGTGTGGGCGGGGCGTATCGACGGCTGCGAAGCGCAGGTTGGGGGTCGTGGGGGGGAGATTCGGCCGCTGCTGGTGGATTTCGACCTGCTGAAGGTCCACCCCCTGGCGGTGAACCACGGCATGGGATACTACTCGCGCTGGCACCGGGAACGGAGCGGCCGGCCGAACGACCAGGACCTGACCAAGTACCGGGCCCAGGAGCTGGCCTACGGGCACGCCGCCTTCCTCAACACCGGGATCATGGACAACCTGACGCAGGCGCTGCGGGAATACTACCTGGTGCAGCCCATCCAGGCCCGCTACGGCGCGGCCCTTCCCCGCCGGATCGAGTACCAGTTCGACGGCGGCGCACCGGGGCGCTGGGTCAGCGCGAACGTGGCCTGCCGCAACCATGCTCCCCGCCGTCTGCACACCGCCTACGACAACGGTCTCGAGCTGTGGATCAACGACGACCGTGGTCCCTGGGATGTCGAAGGGCAGCGTCTCCCGGCGTACGGGTTCCTGGCCCGGGGCGCCGGTGTGACGGCATGGACCGCACTCCGGAACGGCGCCTGCGTCGCGGACTTCGCGGAGACCCCGGAACGACTGTTCGTCGATCCGCGAACCTGCCAGGGAATGTACTCGGATCGGACCTCGGTCGTGGCCATTCGGCCCCTGCTTCCGGAGCTGGTGCAGACGGCCGACAGGGAATTCCGGATCACCTACCGGTTCGACGTCTCCGAACGCCTGCCCAAAGCGTACATCACGTTCGTGCATTTCACGGACGCGGAGAACCGGATCCTCTGGCAGAACGACCACCGTGCCGCCACGCCGACATCGGAATGGCCCCCGGGCCAGGTCTACGGTGACGGCCCGCACACGGTGTCCGTACCCGACCGTTTCGGGCCGGGGACGTATGACATCCGGGTGGGGCTGTTCCTCCCGGGCCAGGGACGCCTGGCGCTGGACGGCAGGGATGGCAGGGGCAACAGCTATTCTGTCGGGCAGCTCCGGGTGTCTTCTGCCGGCGGGGGTCTGGCATTGACCCTGGAGCCGCCGCCCGAGGGCCCGGGCAGTCTCCTGGAAGGGCGCAATCCGGCCGCCACCGTGGTCGATTTCGGGCCGCTGCGTTCGAGTGTGGCTCTGCGCATCGACAAAGGGACGCGGGAGTGGCGGGCCATGCCCATCCCGCACGGGTACGCGGGGCAGGTGAGCATCGACCTCCGCGCCCTGGATCCGGGGGTGACGCAGGCGGGTGGGGAGGTGACGGCCCTGGCGGCGGACGGCCGGGAAATCGGCCCGCTGCCGGTACGCCGGGAGGGATCCTGGATCCACTTCAACACCACCACCGGGGAGGCCCGCTGCTACCGGGTGCGGTCCCGGCCCTGACGGAGCGGGGCGCCGGAAACGGGGGGAGCCCCGGCAGAACGCCCGAAGAAGATGCGCTCGGGCCCGCCGCCTGCCTGTGCGTCGCACCTGCCTGCGTCGCGGACGCGACAGGCAGGCGCAGACAGGTCCTCGGCGGTATCCCGAACGGCCGCAGGTACGGCGGAGGATCCGCCTGCGCCCGAAGTTCCGCGCTGACCTCAGCCCACGTCCCGTTCCCTTCCCGCGCTCGCTGCAGCTTCGCGGGCGCTTCCGCGCAAACGCGGCACTCCGACGGGCGCCTCGCAGCCGACAGTGACAGCGAGAGCATGGCCGGCGACAGACACATCTCCCCCGTACGGCTCCTGTGCACGCGCCCCACGACCAGCGTGGTGACGTCTGGTCTGCGGCGTGGTTCAGTCCGTGCGCTTGAGGTCGCAGGTCCTGAGTATGAGCTCGCCCTCGAACTCCGCTTCGAGCACCCAGCGCAGAAGTCCGTCCTGCGGCAGGCCTTCCGCCGGGGTGCTTTTGCGGACGTACTTCCAGGATTGGTCCGAGAGGCTTTCGATCGGGTAGTGCAGGATGAGCCTCGAAGTGCCGTCAGCGCCCTGCTGCAGCAGGCGCAGTTCCGCATGTCCGGCAAAGCTCCTGTCGCGTCTGCAGCGGGCCTGGATCTGGAAACGCATGCCCCGTGCCGCCACGATGGGACGGGCGAGGAGACCCATGGGCAGCATCGCCGAGGAACACAGCCGGAAAACGGGTTGCCCGGATTCGGCGTCCTGTTCCACCCGCACTGCCTGGGCGCTGGGATCCCGCAGCCACACGGTCCAGTCCTCCAGGCATGCGGTCTGACTGACATCGCCCTGAACCTGCGGCATGGACAGGCAGGTGGCGCCGCGAGGAGGGGCCGGAATCGGCCGGTTGACCCGGGCGGCGAACTCGATGGACCCCGGGGACGGCCCCGGGCGCACACGGAGGCCCCATGCCGCCGCGACCGCCCCCAGCAGCAGCACGGCAAGCACAGCGGCGCCGGTCTGCCAACGCCGGGCCGAACGGACCACGCGGTCCAGGCATTCGACGCTGACCCGTTCGGACTGCGCCCGGGAAGCATCGAGGGGCCGGAAGTCCAGCATCTCCCGAACCGGCTCCGGACGTGCCGCAGCGGCCAGGCGCAGGAAGGCAGGGACCTGTTGGGCGGGCACCCGGGCCCGGGCCAGCGCCTCGCGGTAGCCGTCCAGGTCGAAGGGCACACGCCGGAAACGCACCTCCATCGCGCTGTCGTCGAACAGGCAGTAGGAAGCCCGCATGTCACCGTCCCGGGGGTAGCCCACGGAGCCCACGTTGACGATGTAGCGTTTCCCCTCCTCCGCGGCGAAGTCCGTCGGCACGAGCCAGTGGGGCGTGCCGCTGCGCCCGATGATGAAGAGGCCGGGGACATGGCTGTGCCCGATGAAGAAGATCGCCTCCGGGCCGGAGTCCCAGGCGGCCAGGGCCTCGTCGGGAGTGAGAACGTAACCGAAGGCGGCGGGGCAGGCTGGGTTGCCGTGGGTACAGCGGAACCCGTTGCCGTTCAGTGCATGTGGGAAACCGCCGAGGAAGGCGGCGGCCTTCGGGTCCAGCTGCCCTGCGGTCCACTCGATGGTGCGCCGGGCATTGTCGTTGAATACGGCTGCATCGAGGCGCCCCGCAATGACCGCATCGTGATTGCCCAGCACAAAGTGGTTGATTCGGGCATAGGCTTTCTCCAGCACGCCGGCCGGATCGGGACCGTAGCCCACAAGGTCGCCCAGGCAGAGGATGCGGTCGACACCGACACTGAGCACATCCGCCAGCACCGCGCTCAGCGCCTGGCTGTTGCCGTGGACGTCGGACAGCACCGCGTAGCGCATTTCCTCCTCTCTCCCTCGCGGACCGCCGTGATGGAACCGACCCGGGCGGGAAGCCTGCCGGACGGAACTCCTCCCGGGCGCCACGGCGACGCCGCCCGGCGGACAGGCGCCGAATACTGCCGCGCCCGGATCGGCGGATGACTCCAGACCCACCCATGAACCGATGCGGATCAGATGTGGTCCGCGCCGGTCATCTCGAGTTCGAGGGAATCCGCCTCCATGGCGATGGCAAGCACGATCTCGCGTGCCAGCTCCAGGTTCAGACGATGGCTGGGAACGGTCTCGCGCATGACCACCTTGTCCGGCCCCTCCTCGCTCTTTTCGACCAGAAACTTGCCGTATTTCGCCGTGACGTTCCGACGGGTGATGGTATCCAGCACACTGGCCGTGGGTTGCCCGCATTCCGTGTAGATGGTGGTGAGGGGCTGTCCGCCCTTCGACACGGCGTTGAAGGTCACCACCAACTGCTGTTTCCGGCCCCCCTCGAGGGGGACGCGAAGGTAGAGGTACCCCTCCTCTTCCCAGGACATTTCGGTGGCAATGTCGGCCAATGCCTTGCGGAACAACTCGACATGCTCCGCGGCCGTGTCCCCCTGCTCTTCCGCATCGGCCCCCGTTTGCAGGTGAGCGGCACGGTAGCCGTTGACATCCGCCAACGCCCGTTCCCATTCCTCCTCGTCCTCCCCGATGTCCAGGCCCGTGATGGTCTGCAGGGCCGAGACGGCCGAGCCGCGCAGGCCCGGATGCGTCCTGACCACCTGAAGCAGGTCGCCGCATGCCGAGGCGTAGGCCCAGGCACGCACCAGCATGATGGCCGCCCAACGGCTGTTCTCGGGCAGCGACGGATCGGTGACCAGGGCCGCAACACGGGCGCCGGCGACGTCCGCGCCGAGCTGCTGGAGTGCGCGGCGAGCCTTGGCCCGAAGTCGGTAATCGGCGAGAGCCGCGATGAGCTTCCCCACCTGGTCGCTGCTGCCCATGTCGGTATACCTCCCTGCTGTGGAACCGGACAGATGCTGCGCCACGGACGCCACTCGCGACGTCCTCTCATACTCTATAGCGGCGGGAAAGCCTTTGTCCACGCCGCAGGGCAGGAAAACGGGAATGCCCGGGTGCGGAAACCCAATGCCCGATATGGGGTCTATTTCGTGGATGTGTTTTCCATACACCGGGGGCCGCAGGTGGCGACTCCCTGCCAAGACAAGGAGATGTGCAGCGATGAAGCAGGTGTGGACTCATGGAACCCGGGTGCGGGTCCTCGTGGCCGTGGTGACTGCGGCGGGCCTTGCGTCCGCTCTCGTGTCGCCTGCCGCGGCGGCCGACGAGGATCTGCAGGTGGCGGAGAGACTGGAGGCAGCCTTCACGAAGGTCGCCGAGCGCGCCAAGCCTGCCGTGGTGGTCATCACCAACAAGCAGGTCGCTCCCAGGCAGCCGTTCCAGCAGATGCCGCCGGAGCTGTGGAGGTACTTCGGCTTCCCCTTCGAACCGCCCCGGCAACCGGATGGCGACCCGCGTGAACCCGGTCCCCGGAGCAAGCCGCGGCCCGAAACCGCCGGCAAGGGCTCCGGCGTGATCATCCGCGAGGACGGATACATCGTGACCAACTACCACGTCATCGAGGGCAACGATGCCCTGGAGGTCAAGCTGGACGACGGACGCGTCTTCGACAGCGAGCGCGACCCCAAGGGCCTCACCGTGGTCGGCGTGGACAAGGAAACGGACCTGGCGGTACTGCGCATCGGCGGGGGTTCTGTCACCGGCCTGCCGACGCTCCCCTTCGCGGATTCCGACGCCTTGCGCGTGGGGGCCTGGGCCATTGCCATCGGCGCCCCTTTCAACCTGGACTACTCCGTGACCGTGGGCCATGTCAGCCAGAAGGGACGCTACGACGTCGGCATGACCACCTTCGAGAACTACATCCAGACCGACGCCTCGATCAACCCCGGCAACAGCGGCGGCCCGTTGCTGAATATCCGGGGCGAGGTCATCGGAATCAACGAGTTCATCGTCACCGGCGGCGGGATGAACCGCGGCAGCATCGGTCTCGGCTTCGCCATTGCCTCGAACCTGGTGCGTCAGGTCGCGGAAGACCTGATCCAACACGGCGAGGTCATGCGACCGTTCCTGGGAATCAGCATGCAGTTGCTCGACGACACCCTCAAACAGCAGTTTGGGGTCGAGGCCGGCGTGCTGGTCAGTGAAGTGCTGCCCGGAGACCCGGCGGAAAAAGCCGGGGTGAAACCGGGAGATGTGGTCACCCATGTGGGGGAAAAGGAGGTCCGCACCCCCCACGACCTGCTCTTCGCCGTTCTCTCCTATGACCCCGGGGACAAAATCCGGCTTCAGATCATGCGCAAGGGAAAACCCGTGAGCGTCGAGGTGGTGGCGAGACGCCGCAGCGGCGACGATACGGCCGGCACCCCCATCCGCGGCCGCCAGGACATGCTGGACAAGCTCGGCATTACCGTCGAGGAGACGGACGAAGGCGTCTTCGTGGGAGCCGTGGTGGGGAGCAGTCCGGCGGATCGGGCGGATCTCCGGCGGGGCGACCGAATCCTGGAGGTCAACCAGACCGAAACGCAACGGACGGAAGACGTGATCGGGGCCCTGAAGAAAACGCGGAACAACGTGGCGGTGTTCTACATCGACCGTCGGGGCAGCAAACGCTACGTCGGCGTCGAACTGGAGCCGGGCAAGGAGGAGAAGGAGTAACGGGCAGGGCTGGCGACGGCCTCCGCGTCTTCGTTCTCGCCGCTCTCGAAGGCAGCGCGAAAGACCGTGGCTGAAAACGTGCATTCGTCGGGCGGGATGGGCAGGTCCGACAGCATGGCCGGGGTGAGGGTGAGGACCTCCCCATCCCGCTGGAAGGCGCGGATCATACGCCGGAAGAGACCGTTGGGACACTGTGCTTCGAGACAGTCGCTGTCGGCGATCACCATCATCTCACGCCGTGCCCGGGTATGGGTGACGTTGACCCGGTTCGGGTCGGCGACAAATCCGATCCCATGGTCGGGGTTGCTGCGTACGTAGCTGATGATGACCACGTCGCTCTCCCCGCCCTGGAAACTGTCGACGGTGGCGACGCGGCCGAAGAGGAAGGCATCGAGCCGTTCCCCAACCAGACCGGCAGCGGCCAATGCCTGGCTCACCGCGCGCTGGCGCAGAGCCGCCCGGATCAGACGGACCTGGCGTCGGTAGGGTGAGATGACCGTCACTTCCTCGGCTGAGTACCGTTTCAGGCAGTCGCACAGGACCCCGACAGCCACGGCCGCTTCGAGGGGGTTTTCGAGGCCGGGGCGTTTGCCCTCAATCACCAGCCGTTCGCGTCGCAGGGCGGGGGGCAGGTCACTGGTCCGGTAGAGTCGGAGCGTCGCGGGGGGGTACCGTCGGCGCCGTTCGGCGTAGGGAAGGGTGAAGTACTCCGCCCTGTCGTTGGCCCGGATGCCGGCGTCGTAAAAAAGGGTCGAGGCAAAGCGGATCAGGCGCGGATTCTGGCAGCGATAGGACTGGGACATCAGCAGCATGGGAAACCCGCGCTGTTCCGACATCCACTGCAGAATGCTGCGGGTCAGCAATTGCCGCTGCCCGGGAAGGCGAGGTCCCGCGCCGGCGTCCACGCGGGACAGAAGGACCTCCTCCAGCGGGTGTGGCGGAAGCTGCATGGGATCGCCGAAGAAGACGGCCCGGGACGCGAGCGTGGCGCACAGGAGCACCTCGTCCGCCCGGGCCATGCCGGCTTCGTCGAAGACAATGGTGTCAAAGCGAGCACCGGCCTCGACCTCGCTGCGCACCGAAAGGCTGCGCAACAGGCCCATATGGGTCCCGGCAATCACCAGCGAACCGGTGGCCGCTCGCAGATGCTCGACCGTCTCCCGGACCCCGGGTTCCTCGAACCAAGACGCATCGGCCACATCGCCGGCCACCGCGCCGCGGCTGTGTCCTACACGCAGGAGGGGCAGTCCGGCCAGGCGCCGGCACATGTTGTCCGTGGCGGTGTTCGAGGGGGCGCCGAGGAGGACCCGTCTGCCCCGGGCGCACAGCTCGCGCACGACGAGTTCGAGGACCCGGGTCTTGCCCGTTCCCGGGGGCCCCTGGACGAGGACGACGGGATTGGACTCGTTGACGGCCGCCGCATAGGCCCGTGCCTGCGTGCGGTCAAGAAGGTCCGGTACGGACACGGGTGTCGGAATCCCGGAACTCGCCGCATCCAAACCCAGAATGGGGCTGGTGGCCCCAAGCCCGGCCGAACCGTCCCGCAGGGAGACGGCCAGTGCGCCGATGGCGCCGGCGATGTACGCGTCGGGTCCCTCACGTGCCACGGCGTACAGGTACCCGTCGAAGGGGTAGGGCATACCCGGTTCGAGCCAGCGCAGCCTGCCGTAGAACGCCTGTCTCTCGATGAGGTCCACACGAAGCTCGCCCACGGCACTGCGGTTCCCGTGGCGCACCACGTCGAGCCGATCGCCTTCCTGAATCAACCCCGGGTCGCCGAGCACGGGCACGCGGAGAACCAAGTCGCCGTCGGAATGCTCCTTCAGGATCTCCACCGGCGTCAGGGGAAGAAGGAACTCCCGGATCTGCTCGGCCCGTGCCAGACAAGCCTGCTCGAGAAGCTGCAAGTCCAGCATGACGTCCCACACAGTCCGCCCGGCCGCATGGATGGCGGGCGCCGGCTCGGAAAGATGGGCCCGGGGAGCTCTCCCTGCTCCCGGCGGGGAGTCCTTCTCCGCCTCTGACTCGGGGTCCGGGATGGCCGTCGGAGCGAAGGAACCCGCCAGAGGCAGTTCGAGTTGGTTGCAGCGCTCGTCAATGGCGAACTCCGCCATGGCGCGCGCCAACAGCCGGTCCCGGGTCGCGCCGGACATGCGACGCATCACCCGAAGCACATGGGGCGCATGGTGACCGGATACGGCTTCCAGGGCCTCCCGAAACACCCGGCCCCTCAACCTCTCAACCCTCAGCCCGGGGTGGTGGCGGCGCACATGATCGATGACATCATAGATGACCTCCAGGCGTTCGCCATAGGTGACCTCCGTGTCGTCCCGGCACAGCGCCGGCCGCTCCTCAAGGAGGGGTTCGCCGTCCTGCACCATCAGCAGAACCCGTTGCTCAGTGGTGTCACCCTCCACCAGCAGGACGGGGCACATCTCCTGCTCATCCCAGGAGTAGTGACCCACGCGCCGGGTGTCGGAAACCAGGGCCAGAGGGATGCCCTGGATGCGCAGCACCTCGTCGTCCGCAATCGCAAAGGGACGCGGCTGCCGCACATTCTGCCACAGAGCGAAGAAACCACGGCTGAGGGCCTTCTCCGCGTTGCGGTCCCATTGGCGGCGCACTTCCTCGAAGTACGAATCGATCTTTGCGGCTTCGTTGGTTTCCATGGCAATGAAACGTGCTGTGCGACGCCCGGACCACACAACCGGAGGTCGCGGAAAAACCCGCCGCCGCAGCGGCAGAACCCGCCGCCCTCGACGTGGAGGCCCGCGGGCGGCAGGCACGGCAAAGCGTGGTCACAGTATACCGCGGTGTGCGGAGTCATCCATCCCGGACACCGACCGGTCTCAGCAGCGCGCCGACGGCCCGGCAGCAAAGGGCTGGTCATCACCCACGGC
>JAFGRS010000344.1 GCA_016935045.1 Lentisphaeria bacterium
TCCGGAAAACACCCCCCCCGTGCCCTGGGCGTCCGGGTCCCCGTTTTCCGGTCATGGGGGGGCTGTCGGCGTCCGGAAAACACCCCCCCGTACCCTGGGCGTCCGGGCCCCCGTTTTCCGGTCCCGGGGGGCTGGATCCGGGGGTATGGGGTGCAGTTTTGGGGCGCTGGGTTTGTCCCGGCTTCCTTCGTCTGGTTCGGGGCACGGTTGCGGGGCGTCACCGGCGGTTGTATGCTGTCGGTGTCGATTCAGGCGGGAGGCACGGGCGAGGTCCGCGGAGGCGGGGATCGCGGAGGGGTTGTGGCCGTGCGGCTGAAGGGTCGCTCTGTGGAGGATGCGCCATGAAGGCACGAACGATCCCCGGGACAATGATGGCCGGTTTCGCGCTGTGCGGGGCCCTGTGGAGTGCGGAGCCCGCGTCGTTGCCCGTGTGCTGCGCCGTGGACTTCGGGAAGCTCGAACCGGTTGCCATGTCCGGGGTGACCACGCAGTTGACCCGGATGGCTCCGGACCAGGGGGGTTCAGCCCTGCGGGTTGCCTTCCGCAAGAGCGGGGACGAGAGGCGGTTCCTGGCTCTGCAGACGCAGCCCACGACTCCCCTTGGCGCCTTCAAGGCCCTCGACGTGAGCTGCCGAATCCAGGCCCCGGATCCCCTCGTTCTGCGCCCGGCGGTACTCCTCTACGAGAACGGCGGCGGCGCCTGGTTCCGCAGTGGCCGGCCAGTGGCTCCCACAGGCGATTTCCGCGGGTTCCGTATGCCCCTCATGGGCATGCGGCAGACGGCCTTCAGCGCCGATGCTTCGGGGGAACTGGAGTGGGACAAGGTGGACCGCATCTGGGTGGGGTTCGTGGCCGATGGGGCCGGCGAGGGCGCCTTCGAGATCGCGAAGCTCGTCCTGACCAGTGAGGCATACCGGCCGACGGAAGCCGTCCCCATCTTCCGGCCCCAGCCGAGCGCCTGGCACGTCAGTGCCGATCCGGCGGTGAAAAGCAGGATGGCAGCGGCCGAAGCCGACGGCGTGGCCTGCCTCGCGTCCACCTTCACGTTTCCCGGGGGCAGGCATATGTACTTCGTCCCCAACCAGTCCGTCGAGGAGATGGAGTACTCCGCCTACGAGGGCTTGCGTTTCACGTACAAGGCACGTGTCCCCGACGGGATCAACGGTCTGCTTGTATCCGTCCACGAGAACGGGGGCCAGTTCCACATCGATCCTCCCCCCACGGCTTCGGGCGAGTGGACCACCATCGTGGTTCCCTGGTCCCGCTTCAAGCTCGGTGGCTGGAGCAGGGACGACAACGACAGACTCGATCCCGACGCCATCCGCCAGATCAGCTTCGGCGTCCACGGGACCGCGGCCGGAACCGGTGGCGAGGGCGAGATCGTCCTCAAGGCCGTGGAGGTCGTCCCGCCACAGCCCTAACCTGGACTATGCACGCGACAACCACGAATGGACACGTATTCACACGAATGAGAAGCAGTCGTAGGGCTTTGGACCGGGACGCAACGGGAGTTCCCCGTCTGCCGCACCCGGGCCCGCTCCCATGGCCCCCTGTCCGCTCCTGCGGGACCGTTTCCATGCGTACCCGTTTGGCGTCCATTGCCGGCCGCCAAACGGCTACTTCTGACGCGAGTGTCAGAGAATCTCGCGTCGAGGGCTGCATTCCGTCCGCACCTGTGCGTACCGTACCGCATGCTCTCAAGCGATACAGGACCGATGGTGGTGCAGGGCCGCGCTCTGGCGTCTTCTCGGGCAGACCACCGGACGGTCTCGGCAGGACACGGACCGCCGCATTCACGTTCCGCGCGCGGAAGATCCCCGGTCAACCGCCTGGCTCAACGTGCCCGCCAACGCGCCGGCCCCACCGGAACGGCTGCCGCCACCGGCAAGGCCACCGCGGCCTCAAGGCAACGGCAAGACATCCCACGACAGCACCAGGCCGCAACTACTCAGGTAGGTACGGGTTCAGGGTTCAGGGTTCAGGGTTCAGGAAACCCCACACGGGGGCATCCATGGTGCTCGCCGGCTGCCCCGGGCGCTGTGTCGCGGTCATGCCGAGTGGATACCGCGAACCCGCCCGGAGCCGGGCGGGCATCGCGGGCTCCAGGAGGGCCGCCGGCATGTGCGGGAGGGCCCCGTTCCCGTACCGGAGGTGCTCTCCCGCGGGGGGAGCGGACGCGAAAAATCTGTTGCTTGCCGTGCGTCGCCATTGCATATGGAATGAGCGGCCTGTATCTTTTGTCGCATGTGTGTTCGCGATCTGAGTACGATCGCGGAACCGTCTTCATCTGGTGTCATGGTGGAGTTTCGGTTCAGTCGGTGATCATGACACGAGAGGAAGTTGGCAGAGATGGACATCTATGTCGGCAATCTGCCGTACACCGCGGCCGATCAGGACCTCAAGGAGCTGTTCGAGCAGTACGGCACAGTCGCGTCGGCGCGCGTGGTGATGGATCGCGAGACGGGTCGTTCCCGGGGTTTTGGTTTCGTGATGATGCCAAACCAGGACGAGGCTCAGGCGGCCATCGACGGCACGAACGGGAGCGACCTCATGGGCAGGCCTCTGCGCGTGAACGAGTCCCGTCCGCGGCAGAACGACCGTGGCGGCGACCGCGGCGGCGACCGTGGCGGCGGGCGTGGTGGCGACCGCGGCGGCGGGCGTGGCCCGCGCTGGTAAGGGAAAACGCTTGGATTCGGGGTACCCCGGGGGGTTGGCGCCGCTGCCTGCCCCCCGGGTCCTTTTTTCTGGTTCTCCGGTCTCGACGCCGGTTGGATGGCGGTTCGGGACAACCAGGCAGACGGGAGGCCCCCATGGTGGAGTTGACGGATGTCGAAGCACGGGTGTTGGGATGTCTGATCGAGAAGGAGGTCACGACGCCGGACTACTATCCCCTGACGCTCAACGCCTTGACACTGGCCTGCAACCAGAAGAGCAACCGTGACCCGGTGGTCGAGTACGACGAGAAGGGCGTGGTTCGTGCCCTGGATGGGCTGCGGGAGAAGAAGCTCGCCTGGATGGTGCACGGGGCCGGGAGCCGGGTGCCGAAATACGAGCATCGTTTCGGCGAGATGTTCGCTCTGCCTCCGGAGCGGGTGGCGGTGATGTGTCTGCTGCTGCTGCGGGGAGCGCAGACGGCCGGTGAGCTGCGCAGCCGCAGCGGGCGCCTGCATGCGTTTGTCACGGTGGCCGATGTCGAAGTCGCTCTCCAGGATCTGATGTCCGGGCAGGCGGAACCCCTGGCGGCTGTACTGCCCCTGCAGCACGGGGCGCGGGAACCCCGCTACGTTCACCTGCTCTGCGGACCGCCCTCCGCGGACCTGACGGAGGTGGCCCCGGCGGCGGAGACGGCCCGCGTCGCGGTGCGTGCGGAAGAGGAGCGTTTTGCTGCCCTGGAGGAGGAACTGGCGCGACTGCGAGCGGAGGTGGAAGAGTTGCAGCAGGCGTTTGCCACCTTCCGGCGCCAGTTCGAGTGATTCCCCGGCAGCCCGATGCCATGCCCGCCGACGATTGCGGATCGTCTCGGAAGCGTCTGGACTGCCTGCGCCTGCCTGTGCGTACACGCAGACAGGGCCTCGCGGGCACAGACCACCGGAAGACCGTGGGTGCCTCCGGAGCCGATCAGGGCAGCCGCAGATGCAAGAGGACATTCCCACAGCCCCCCCGGCCCCCCCCGTGACGGCCCTCCTGGCGGTGGATGCCGGTCTCCGCACGGGCCTGGCGGAATTCGACCGGCGTGGACGGCTCCTGCGCTATGCCGCCCACCATGCCGCCAACCGCACGGTCCTGCGCCGGGCCGCGAGTGTCGTCCTGGCGCGGTTGCCTGACCTCGAAGTGCTCGCCCTCGAAGGTGGCGGTCCGTTGGCGGATGCGTGGCTGAAGTTGGCTGCCCGGCGCGGTCTCCGGATCCTGCAGGTGTCGGCGGAAACGTGGCGGCGGGAAATCCTCCTGGCACGCGAGCAGCGCAATGGCAGGGACGCCAAGCGCCATGCCGACCGTCTCGCCAGGGAGATCATCGCAGCGGACGGAACCAAACGCCCCGTCTCGCTGCGACACGATGCCGCGGAGGCCATCCTCGTCGGCCTCTGGGCCTGCGTTTCCCTGGGGTGGCGGGAAGGTCCCCGCGCCGGAGGAAGATAGACCGGCCACGCCCGGCGTCGGCGGTCCCAGCGTCGCACCACCACCATGCCGGTCGGACCCCGGGCGGCGTACGCGGGATCGTGGCCGTCGGGGACCGCCGGCCCTACCCCACCATGCCGGTCGGACCCCCGGGCGGCGTACGCGGGATCGTGGCCGTCGGGGACCGCCGGCCCTACCCCAGATGCATGGAGACGTGCCCGCGAGGACGCGGGCGCTCCAGACTCAGAACACCCTACTCGACGGAAGGTAAGGTGAACCGATCGGACGATGCGAAGTAGGTCCCGCGAGCCGAGCCGGACTTGGCGCCACTTAGGGCCCGCGCGGGAGTATTCCTCACGGCGCCTTGAGGGGCGCCAGGCCGGCTGTCACGCGTCCTGCATTGACGGTCTGCCAGAGCGCCGGGTCGGACGCGATATCCCGCACCAGGCGGCCGGTGCTCACGCCCAGGCGCCGGGCTGCCTCGGAGACCCGGAAGCTCTCTTCCGCGAGGATGTCCAGCAGGTGGGCCATCCAGACGGGATGGTCCGTTGTCCTGAGGGCGGGGCGCCAGGGGCCGGCATAGGCGGAGGCGGGGCTGCGGCGGCAGGTCAGGGCGATCTGGCGCCGGAGGCGCCGGAGGGCCAGAGTACGGTTGGTGTGCTGGGAGCGGGTTTCGTCGCAGGTGGCCGCGGTTCCGGTCTCCAGGTACGTGACCCGTACCGCCGAATCGGTCCGGTTGCGTTTCTGGCCGCCGTGTCCCGTGCCCCGGTAGACATCGACGCGGCACCGGCGCAGAAGATCGGCGTCGGGAAGCCGGAGAATATCGTCTCGATCGTCCAAATCCTTGGCCTCCATCGTGCGAGGATCCAGCATTTCCGTGCCCGGGAGGACGCGGGCAGTCCAATCCGCCGCACGGTCCCCGGGCGACATGCCTTGCCATTCCCAGTACGCCGCACGGTCTCCGGGCGGCATGCCGAGATTCGGCTTCGCGGAGCGTCGCCCTCCAGTACGCCGCACGGTCCCCGGGCGGCATCCCGGGTGAGACCGTGGGGCGGCCGGAGACCGTCCGCCCTACACCGGGGCCGTAGCGCCCCGCACCATGAGTTCCTCGATGAGGGCCGCCATCTCGACGGGCGGCAATGCGGGCATCACGTGCCTGCGTTCCGGGTCCGACGGAGCGTCGGTCCACTGGTGATGGCCCGTCTCCGGATCGAAACGGAGGCCCTGGTTCGGGATCTCGGTGAAGATGGCCGGGTGGGTGCCGGCGGCATAGAGCAGGGCGATCTGGTCCCAACTCGAGCGGGAGCGTCCCGGGCCGCCGCGGTGGATCTCGTAGGCTCGGCGGAACGGGTTGTCGCCGGCCAGGCGGGCAGCGAGGGTGGCGCCGGTCAGGACGTCCTCCCCGGCGGGGCTGACGGCGACCGGACCGGGCCAGCGATGGAGGACCGCCCGGGCGGCGGTTGGGTCCATGGCCCAGTTGAAGCAATCCCGTCCGCACGGGTAGGTGCCGACGGCCATGGTGACCAGGAGGCGAACCTTCCGGGCGGCCAGTTCCCTGCCGTGAAGCGGGGTTGCCGCATCGGGCCCGGAATCGAGGAAGGCATCGAGGGCGGAGAGCGTACCCACCGCGCAGACGACCACGCCGGCGTCGGGGGCCCGGGCGAGGACCCGGCGGTACAACGCCACGGCATCCGGAAAGTCAGGCAGGCGGCCGCCGAAGCGTGTTTCCGCCAGAAGGTCGTTGTAGAGGCCCCCGGCCGCTGCATAGAGCTCCTCGGCGCGCCTGCGGTGGGCATCGTACGCGTCGAAGCGGGGAGAGCGCGCCTCCGGGGGCACGCGGTATTGGCCCACGGGGATGTCCGCGGCACCGGCATATTCGTTGAGGAACTGCGCGCAGGCCGCCGCGGAGACGACGGGCGCGCTGCAGACGACGGCCGCGACACGCAATCGTCCCTGACGTCGGAGCGCATGGGCCACCGCCAGGGCGCCGACATCGTCGCAGTCCGTGTCCAGGTCCGTATCCAGGATGAGGTTCACCGGGTCCATACTGCGTTCCTTGTCCGAGCCGCAGGTCATTTCACCGAGGGTCCCGGCGCCTCAGGCTCTGAACACGTTACCCGGCAGGCAAGGGAACCTGCAGGGCGATGCGAAGCAGGTTCCGCGAGCCGAGCGCGACTCTCTCCGGAATTGCGCCACTCGGCTCGTGGCGCCTACAGTAGGTCGCGCGAGCCGAGCGCGA
>JAFGRS010000345.1 GCA_016935045.1 Lentisphaeria bacterium
CCTGCTGAGCCGTATCCCCTGGAGGGCGAAGCTCCTGCTGAGCCGTATCCCCTGGAGGGCGAAGCTCCTGCTGAGCCGAGAGTGCCCGCGAGGCCGCGGGCGCTCCAGTCCCTTCGAGGGCGAAGCTCCTGCTGAGCCGTTGCCGGCCCGCCCCCGGGGACCGTGCGGCTCATTCACGCACGCACGAGCTGTGGAACAGGTGGCCATGACAGGTCTGGGCGCGTGGCTGAGAGAACGTTTCGAGTTGCCCGATGGCGAGCACCCGATCGTCACACTGGACATCGGTGCCGGCCTGGTACAGGTCCGCCTGCCGAGGCAGCCGGCGGCGGCCGTTTCGCTGGCCGATCTGCAGGCAGTAGATGTCGTGACCGTGCACCGTGGTCCCTTCATGGTCGATGCGCACTGGGAGTTGGTGACCTCGAAGGACGGTGTCCGGGTACCCATGGAGGGTGACGGCGCCGAGCCGCTTCTGCGCCTTCTCCAGCATCTCGACGGCTTTGACCAGGAGGCGTTCCTGGCCGCCATGAGCGCCACCGAAAGTGGACGGTTCCGGTGCTGGTCCCAGCCGCTGCCCCGGGGCAGCGGAACGCCGAGCTGATCCCGGCAAAGAACTCCCGGGCGGGGACTGTCGGTCTCCCGTCCAACGACGCCGGAGCCCACCGTCCTCGGCGGTACTCCCTTTGCCAGGACGGAGCACAACGCATGGAATTCGTACCCTCGGTCTACGAACACTGCGCCGCCCTGATCGGCCGCCGCCCCTGGGAGGTGTCCCGTGACCCCGAGCTGATGTTCCGGGGGCAAGCGGAAGCCTACCGGCTCTACCAACACGCTCCGGTGGTGGTCGGCGTGGACATCTACAACCTCGAAGCCGAAGCCTACGGCGCTGCGGTGGCGGAACCCCTCGGTAACGGCATCCCCGCCGTCACCCAACACCCCTGCGCAACCCTGGAGGAGATCCTCGCTCTGCCGAGCCCTGACCCCATCTCGGCCGGGCGACTGCCCATGATCATCGGCGTCGGACGGAGGCTTAAGAACACGTTTCCCGGAGCCGACGTGCGGATCCCCGTCTCGGGACCGTTCTCCCTGGCCACCAGCCTCCTCGGCCTGGACTCCCTCCTCTGTGAGGCCTGCCTGCAGCCGGAGCGAACGACGGCCATGCTCCTCCACCTTGTCGAAGGCCAAATGGCGTTCTGCCGGGCCATCCGCAGTGCGGGCCTGGACATCGCGTTCTTCGAGAGCGCGGCAGCACCCCCCCTGCTCTCACCCGAGCTGTTCCACCGCGTCGAACTCCCTGCCCTCCAAACCGCAATGCAGCGCGCTGCGGCAATCGTCCACCATCCCGTCCCCTGCATCATCGGTGGCGATACGGCCCGCATCACCGATCACCTGCTGGCCACGGGGACGCTCTATGTGATCTGCCCATCGCCGCACGAAACCGACCAGGCTGCGTTCCTGCGAGGGCTGCGGCCCCATCCCCACGTCAAAGTGCGGGTCAACATGGCCCCCGAAATCGTCGCCCGGGGCCCCCTCGAAACGCTGAAAGGCGAAGCGGACCGGATCCTGGCGCTGATCAGGGACCGGCCCGGGGCCTGCGTCGGAACCGGGGCGTTGCCCTACGAAACGCCGCCGGAACACGTCCTGTTCCTGCAGAAGTACATCGGGGCGGCATAGTACCATACCCCCCGAAAACCGCGGCTCTGAACCTGTATTCCCTTACCCGTTCTGATGCCGCCAACCACGGCCGCAATGCTGGATCCATGACAGTGCTCGGTCCATACTTTGCAAAGTGTGGACCAAGTGCGGTGGGCAAAAACAAAACCATGGACATCCGTTCGAGCATTCCCTGTTCGGTCCACACCTTGCAAAGTGTGGACCAGGCGTATGGCGTTGTAGAAATGACATAGACGTCGGTTCGGATTGCCCCTGTTTGGTCCACACTTTGCAAAGTGTGGACCGAACACGCTGGACGATGGCAAGGCAGTCGACGTCGGTTCGGACTGCCCCTGTTCGGTCCACACTTTGCAAAGTGTGGCTCGATCTGTAGGCAGAAACCGATCGTTGGGCACTTGCTCGCGTGGGTTGCGGCACGAGATTGGTGTGGTTTGCGTGTGTGTCCCCGGATCCGGCGGCCGCGCGTCGTTTGCCGGGTGGGGGCGAGTGGGCAGTGTTTCGGGATTGGTTTCGGGTCCGTGCGATGCCTGGAAGAGGGACCGGTGTGTGGCGTTGGCACGGGGATCCGGACAAGCACAGGAGAGTGGGCCGATGGCGACGCTGAAGGGTCGGATCAGGCAGGCGGCGAGCCGGTGGTGTTACAACAAGGTCCCTGCCGCGGAGTTCTACGCGGCGTGTCGGGAGATGGGGTTGGTCGGCATCGACCTTGTGGGTCCCGCGGAGTGGCCGCTGCTGAAGGAGCATGGGCTGATCTGCACCTGCACACCCAGTCACAGCCTGACGAAGGGGCTCAACCGTCGTGAGCATCACGAGGTGTGCCTGAACCAGATTCGGGCCTCGATCGAGGCGAATGCGGAGGCGGGGTTCCCGAACGTGGTCTGCTTTTCCGGCAACCGGGAGGGGATCTCGGACGAGGAAGGCGCCGCGAACTGCGTCGTAGGCCTCAAGCAGGTTGCCGGTCTGGCTGAGCGCAGGAAGGTGACCCTGGTGATCGAGTTGCTCAACTCGAAGGTCAACCACAAGGACTATCAGGCGGATCGCACGGCCTGGACGGTGGACATCTGCAAGCGCGTCGGCAGCCCCCGGGTGAAGGTGCTCTACGACATCTACCACATGCAGATCATGGAAGGGGATCTCATCCGCACCATCCGGGAGAACATCGACTGGATCGGCCACTTCCATACCGGCGGCAATCCCGGCCGCAACGAGATCGACCAGACCCAGGAGATCTGCTACCCGCCGGTGATGCGGGCCATCGCGGAAAGCACCTATGACGGGTATGTCGGACACGAGTTTGTGCCCACGAGGGACGCGCTGACCAGCCTCCGGGAGGCCGTCGCTCTGTGCGACGTCTGACCGCTCAAGGCCGCCGGCACAGACTTGGGTCCGCGAGTCGAGCCCCAACGGTCGCACCTCGAAGTGCTACGGTCATTCCCGGCTGGAGATGGGTGCGGTGGTCCGAACGTCGCGAGGGATCAGAGGAGCATCCACCATGCCCGCTCGATGCATGTGGCGGCTCATGGCGGGCACTGCCGCGCTTGCGGTGCTGAGCCTGTCGGCCGAGCCCGGGCCCGGCAGTAGGGCCCCCACGCAGGGAGGACAAGGAACATGGAGCAGGAAAACCGCCTTTGCCCACGGTGCGGTGTGTCGTTGACGCCGACGGCGCTTCTGGAGGAAGATCCCATCGAGGTGGATGTGTGCCACCAGTGCCGCGGGATCTGGTTCGACGCGGGGGAACTGAAGGCCGTTCTTCATGCGGTGCAGCAGCCTGACGCGGCGGTCAACCGGCAGTTGCTGACGGCTCTGGGAGAACGCCGCAGCGTGGACAGCCGTGTGACCTACGCGAAGTGTCCGGTGTGTTCGGAGATCATGAACAGGCGGTGTTACGGGCACCGCAGCGGGGTCATTGCGGACTCCTGTCGGGGGCACGGGGTCTGGTTGGACGGGGGGGAGCTGGAAGCCCTTTTCGCCTGGGTTGCGGCGGGAGGACACGTCCTGGACGAGAAGGTCACGGCCGAACGCCAGGCGCAGGAGGCCAAACGGGAGGAGGAGCGCCGCCGGCGCATTGCCGCCATGGGGCCGCTGCCGGAGGAGGTGCCTCTGGGCATGGGAGTGGGGCGCTTCGGTCGGCGGGGGAGGGGGCTGGCG
>JAFGRS010000346.1 GCA_016935045.1 Lentisphaeria bacterium
GCCACGGGCGTCGGATACTGCTTGGCACAGACATCGACCGGAGACAATCTGCCGACGGATCACTCGTGATGGGGAAACACCGTTAGACGAATACGCCAGGCACAGCGGGTTTGCACATAACGCCCTTATAGCGCAGTGATACAGTACCTAAGCACAAGCTGATCAGTTTCTTCTGCGCGTACGTCCCCAGATACCCCCAAGCTGCTCAGTTTTTAATGCACGTACGTCCCCAGAGACCAAGTCAGATACCCATGTTGGGTCTGATGAGGGCAACAAGACGTTTCATAGCCCGGCTCTCCCTCGTGAGGTTGGCTGCAGGGCCGGCGGCGGTTCGCCGCGCTCCTCGATCAGGCCGTAGACAGCCGGGATGACGAACAGGGTCAACAGCGTCGAGGTCGTCAGACCAAACACCACCACCGTGGCCAGCGGCCTCTGGACATCGGAACCGATGCCGCCGGCCAGCAACAGAGGGAGCAGCCCCAGTACGGTGGTGATGGCGGTCATGAGCACGGGCCTCAGACGCAGCAGCGAACCCTCCTCAATGGCCTGGGAGACGGATCTTCCCCGGGCACGCAGGTCGTTGAAGTAGCTGACCAGCACGATGCCGTTCTGGACGGCGATGCCGAAAAGGGCGATGAAACCCACGGATGCCGGGACGGACAGGTACTCACCCATCGACATCAGTCCGAACACGCCTCCGACCAGCGCCAGGGGCACGTTGACGATGATGATGGCAGTCTGCCTCAGTTTCCCGAAGGACATCCACAGCAGCACAAAGACACCGGTGATCACGATCGGGACGATCACGGACAGCCGCCGCATGGCGCGCTGCTGATTCTCGAACTGGCCACCGTATTCGATGGTGTAGCCGGGAGGAAACACGACCCTGGCGGCAATCTGCCTCTGGATGTCCGCCACCACGCCGCCCAGGTCGCGGCCGCGGACGTTGCCCTGCACGATCCAGCGTCGCTGGTTCTTCTCCCGGTTCACCTGGATTGGGCCGGTCATCTGGCGGACGTCCGCCACCTGGGACAGGGGAACCGTGCCGCCGTTGTCCGTGGCCACCAGGATACTGCGGATGGCATCGGGGTCCCAGCGGTGCTCTTCCGCGTAGCGCAGGTGGATGCCGAACCGTCGCGTGAACAGGTAGATCTGGTCGATCACCTCCCCTCCGACCGCCAGTTCGACCATCTGCAGGATCCGGCCTACGCTGACACCGTACCGCGCGCATGCCTCCCGGTTGGCCACCACCTGGATCTGGGGCTGGCCGAAACTCTGCTCCACGGAGAGATCCACGAGGCCCGGGATCGTGTCGATCGCATTGCGGATCTCGGTCGCCTTGGCGCGCAGGACGTCCAGATCCTCCCCGTACACCTTGATCGCCACCTGTGCCTTGATCCCCGACAGCAGTTCGTCGAAGGCGTTCTGGATCGGTTGGGTGAAGTTCAGCTGGACCCCCGGGAAGGACGCCAGGGCCCCATCCAGCGCTGCGATCAGTTCCTGCTTGCTGCGGAAACGCCGCCACTCGTCGAATGGCTTGAGCTCAATGTGTACTTCTGCGTAGTTGACCGGGTGCGGATGGCTGCCGGCTTCGGGCCGCCCGACACGCGAGATCGTCTCCTCCACCTCTTCGAACGCCGCGATGCAGGCCTCCATCTTCATGATCATCTCCGTGCCCTGCTCCAGCGAGATGGAGGGAGCCATGGTGACGCCGATCAGGATCGACCCTTCCTCGAGGGTCGGGATGAACTCCGTACCGAGGCGAGGCAGGACCGCCACGCTGGCCGCAAAAGCCCCGATGGCCGCCAGAACTACCAGGACTTTGCGGCGCAGGGCCAGCCGCAGCACGGGACCGTAGGCAGCCTTGAGAGTGCGCACCAGCCATAGCTCGCGGTGTGCTCCCTGGCGCAGCAGGAACAGCGACAGCACCGGCGCGACGACCACCGCAAAAAACATGGAACCCAACAGCGCGAAGCTGATGGTTGCCGCCATGGGTGAGAACATCTTGCCCTCGACCCCTTCCAGGGAGAAGATCGGCAGAAAGACACAGACGATGATGCCGATGGAGAAGATGATGGGACGGCTGACCTCTCGGGCCGCGTCGTAGACGACAAGGGCCCGGCTCTCGCCTTTGCTGTGTCGTTCGCCCAGGTGTCTGTAGATGTTCTCCACCATCACGATGGCACCGTCACCCAGCATGCCGATGGCAATGGCAATGCCTCCCAGGGACATGAGGTTGGCCGATACTCCCCGCCAGTCCATGCACAACACCGCCACCAGGGCACAGACCGGGAGGGACAGGGCAACGATGAAAGCCGTACGGACGTTCCCGAGGAACAGCAGCAAGGTGACCAGCACCAGTGCTCCGCCCTGCAGCAACGCCTTCTTGACGGTCCAGGTTGCCTGCCGCACCAGTTCGGCCTGCTCGTAATAGGGCACCAGCGTGACACCCTCCGGCAGGGCTTCCTGGACCTGCGCCACCTTCCCGTACAGACGCTCGATGACCTCGGAGGTGTTCTCCCCGAACAGCTTCAGGACCATCCCGGAAACCACCTCGCTCTGGCCGTTCCGGGTGACGACGCCCCGGCGGATCTCGTTGCCGTAGACGACATCGGCGACATCCGACAACAGCACGGGGACCCCCTTCTCCACCTTGACGGGTATGGACCGGATGTCCTCCAGGCGTTCCAGCGACCCCAGTCCGCGCACCAGGTGTTCCTCGCTGCCCAGCACGAGGAACTGTCCTCCCACGTTGCGGTTGTTCTGGTTGACCTGTTCTACCAGGTCATCGAGGGTCAGCCCGTACTTGCGGAGTCGGTCCGGGTTCACCTGGATCTGGTACTGCAGCACATGGCCTCCGATGGAGAGGATCTCGGTGACTCCGGGCACGGTCTGCAGTTTGAGTTTGACCATCCAGTCGTTGAGCTCTCGGAGCCAGGTATCGAGGGGCTTGCCCCCGGTGTCGACACGGTCGGGATCGGCCGTGAGGTAATAGAGGAAGATCTGCCCCAGCCCGGTGGAGATCGGGCCCAGGGTCGGAGGTTCATGCATCTCGGGGAGTTCCGCCATGGCGCCCGCCAGACGCTCGGACACCAACCTCCGCGCGAAGTGGATCTCCACCTCGTCCTCGAAGTAGACGTAGATGACGGCCATCCCGAACGCGGAAGTGGACTTGATCTGGGCCACCCCGGGGAGGCCGTTCATGGCGGATTCGATCGGGTAGGTGATCAGGCGCTCCACTTCCTCGGGGGCCATGCCATGGGCTTCCGCGAACACGGGAACCATGATCGGCGAGATGTCCGGGAAGGCGTCCACAGGCATCTGTCGGTACTTGTACACCCCAATCCCGATGACCGCCGCCACAGCGAAGACGACCATGCCGGGAAGACGCAGCGCACACTCGATGATCCGATCCATCGTGAGTCCTCTCCTTCCTCGGCTCAGTGCCCGTGCCCTGCGTGGGAGTCCAGGGTGCTGGTCACGAGCTTGGCTTTCAGCGCGAAGGCACCCTCCGTCACATAGGCGGTACCGGCAACCAGCCCGGCAGTGATCTCCACGCGTTCGCGGTCCGACCGGCCGGTCCGCACCCTTGTCGGCACGAAGCCGGCCCCGCCGGGGACGAAGACCACCGTGTTGCCGTCGACGACCTGGACCGCGCTCTTGGGGATCACGACCGGAAGGCGTTGGGCGGAGGTATCGATATGCCCGGTCACGAAAAGCCCGGGACGCCAGGTGCCGTCTTCATTGTCGAGCAGCACGCGGGCACTTGCCGTGCGTGTTTCCTGGTCAACCAGGGGTGACAGCGTGGCGACGACTCCACGGGCCAGCCGGCCGGAATGCTCGGCCTGGATGGCCACGGGCTGACCGACGGCGATGCTGGGCAGGTCCCTCAGGTGAACGGTCAGGTTCACCCACACCGTGGTCAAGTCCGCCACGGTCGCGATATCCGAGTCCTCGTTCACCCGTTCGCCTCGGGCGAGGTGTTTCGCGACAATGACCCCCGCTGCCGGTGAACGCACTTCGTAGCGCGACAACCGTTCCGCGAAGAACCTGGCCCGGTCATCGGCGGCGGCCCCGGCCGGGCAACCGCTGCAGTTGGGGTCGGTACATTGGCTCTCGGGCAGGACGAGGGCATCCAGGAGCCGGATCTCGTTCTCCTCTACGCCCATCAGCACCAGACGGCGTTTCGCGGTGTTCGCCTCGAATTCGGCCGCCCGTCTCGCCCCCAGGGTCTCGGCCAGGTCGTGCCTCACTGCAAAGGCGATGCTGTCCCGCGCGGCCAGGTACTCGGCCATGGCCTTCTCGTTCTTGCTCTTGGCTTCGTGGTACTCCTGCTGGCTGCCGATGCTCTTCTCGAAGAGTGCCTTCTCGCGACTGAAGGTCTGTGTGGTGAGGACGGACTCGGCATAGGCGCTCACCAGGGCGCCGAGGTGCTCGCCGGTTTCTCCTGCTTCGAAACTGCGCAGATCCTCCAGGGACGGACTACGGTCCAGAAACGAGATGAGCCGCAGCGCATTGTCGTGTACAGCCTGAGCCCGCGGCACGAGGAGGCTGCAGAAGGCCAGTTCGTTCACCTTGGTGAGGTAGTCCAGCTTTGCCTCGCCGAGGTCACTGCTGTCGAGGACCGCCAGTACATCCCCTTCGCCAACCGTATCGCCGACGGTGAAATCCACCCTGCGCGCAATGCCGGAAACCAGCGGGACGACGTGGGTGACACGGTCCTCGTTCAGGGTCACTTCGCCGGGCATGCGAATCGCCGTCTTCAGGTCCCCTGGGCCCGCCTCTCCCAGAACGAGATCCATGTTCCGACGTTCCGCGTCGGACAGGGACAACCCTTCGTTCCCGTGCGCGTGGCCCGCATGGTCGTCCTGTTCCCCGGCCTCGGTTTCGTGGTCGTGGCCCGCGTGGTCGTCGTGTTCCGCGGCCTCGGTTTCTTGGTCGTGGCCGACGTCCTCCCCGCCTTCCGCGTGGTCGTGGCCCGCGTGGTCGTCGTGTTCCGCGCGGATCCCGGGTCGGGCATCACCGTGGTTCTCAGCGGCCGGCGCCTGGAAGAGCCAGGCAAGTGCGGCCAGCAGGAGGGCAGCCCGGAGCACGCCCGCCGGTTGTGTTGTCCCGACGGCCGTGCGGCTCCCGAGTCGCAGTGTGGCAATGGAAAGCCGTGCTCTATTCATGGTTTCGATGCTCCTCTGTTTGCGGTCTCAATCCGCCACGCGTCCGCCGATAACTCGCTCGATGCTCACCACGGCCAGCTGGAACTCCGCCAGGGCCTCGATCTCCTGCATCTCGGTGTCGAACAGCCTCTGCTGGGCGTCGATGACGTCGAGATAGGAGACTTTGCCCAGGCGGTAGGCCTCCTCGGTCGCCGCGGCAGCGTGCCGAGATGCGGGAAGGACTGTCTCCGAGAGAGTCGCAGCTTCCTCACGGGCTGCCCGTGCCGCCTCCATGTGCTCGGCCAGGTCCGCTCGCTGCGCCACGGCCGTCGCCCTCCGATCTTCCATGGCCGCGCTCAGCAATCCCCGGGCCATTCCAACGTTGCCACGATTGCGGTCGAAGAAAGGGATGGGCAGGGACACAGCCACTTCGAGGGACTCGTTGCCGGATTCCCCCGAGTGCGTCACCCCCACCGTGACCGTTGCGTCCGGCAGCCGTGCGGCACGTTCCCGCGCCAGCACCGCCTCCGCCATCCAAACCGCAGCGTCCACGGACGCCGCCTCGGGACTTGAGTCGAGCCGCCGTTCCAGAGTCCCGAAGGGGGGCAGATCACCGAGAGCGGCGAGATCGCCCTTGGCCTGCAGCCGGAGCGCTTCGGCGGGATCGAGCCCCCACTGTGCGCCCAGCCGAATGCAGGCTGCGCGCAGGGCCCCCTCGGCCCGTGCCGCCTCGGCACTGCGGCCGGCATGGGCCGCCTCCGCTTTGCTCAGCTCCAAAGGGGGTACATGCCCGATCCGGACCCGTTCCGCAGCCGCCTCTCGAAGCCGTGCCGATGCCTCGCAGGAGGCCCGCAGAAGCCGCAGCCTCTCCTGCGCCGCCAGAAGCTCCACGAAACGTCCCTTGACCGCCGCCAGCACCTCCTGGCGAACCGCCTCAACCGACCAGCGGGCCTCGTACGCTTCGACGGAAGCCACCGCGCGTCGCTTCGCCCGCTTGCCGCCCATCTCCAGTGTCTGGGACGCACGGAACGTCACCGCCGCGTCGTCGAAGCCCCTGCCTCCGCTAAGGTCGACGTCCTCCGCCTCCACCTCGATCTCGGGGTTCGGCCGGGCTCCCGACTGGACTGCCCCTGCCTTCACCGCCTCGTTCCGCTGTGCCGCGGCCAGGACCCTGGGGCTTTGCTCTGCCGCCAGGGCCAGGGCCTCGGACAGGGCGATTTCTATGCGGGTTGCGCTTCGGTTCCCGGGCTGCACCCCCGCCGCCATAGGCTGGGCTCCCCCCAATGAGATCGCCCCGGGGGGCCCGAGAAGGGCCAGGATAGGTACCACGAGTACAGATCGTCTCATGCTTTCGGATTCCTCTTCCACGGAACAACGCTGTCAGAGCAGAGGTGCCGCAGGACGGCACCGTCAGCAACCGGATGGACAGGATGGCCGGGAAGAGATCAGAACAGGAGGACGATGGTGCGCAGGTGGGTGAGAGCGCTCGATCGACAGTGGGCCCGTGGGGCCGCACCTGGGGAACGGGAGTGCAGAACCACCGCCTGACGCAGGCCGGGACCGAAGCCGGTCCGCGCTAGAAACGTCTTCTGGACCAGTGACTTGGTGCCGCCTGTGGATGCCGCGGGGAACACCAGGGGAACATCGTGGCAGTCGCGGTCGGAAAAGGCGGCGCCTTCCCCCCCCGTCGCGTTCCGCCAAGACATCTCGGGTCACGTCATCTGCGATGCAGTGACTGTGGCTCGCAGGCTCCAGCGCCACGTGACCGTCCAGACCGTGACACAGAACCAGTCCCCCAGGCAACTGCAGCGTCAGCCACGACAGCAGGAAAATCGTGCTTCTGATTGCGTTCGCTATAGGTGTCATCACCTTGTCTCGGACGCGCACTATAGACTCAGGTTCCCGGGCTGCAACCCGTTTCCCTCCCTGCCCGGGGCTGCTTCAGGAGACCGCCGTGGCCGGGAGCCGGTTGGGTCTGCGATCGCCTTTGGGATCGGGAACGGACGGCTGGAGACGCGAGGCGGGGGTTCCGGGCAGATCGTGCGTTGCGGAAGCGTCCGGCCCGGACGTTCGGGCTCATGACCGGGCAGGCTCCGCCCTAGGACGGCAGGCGGCGCCCGGCAGACTCGGCGGACGGACCGAAGCTCAGACCCGGCAATGGCAACCCGGTAGCAACTCGGCGCGGAAACTCGGGGTTAGCCGCGCCCAGAACGCTAGCACAAAGGCCCACAGGCAAGCATGTTGGCTCACGCAGACCCCGTCCTGAGCATCCCCTTCGCCCAAAGGACCTGACGCTCGGAACATGCTCTGACCCCGAGGGACTACGCTGGACGCGCACCGTCAGACCGCAGCCTGCTCCCGAGATAAATACAAATATAAGGGTTGACCCCGAAGGCAGAGCTTCGCTACAGTCACCGTGAATGCCTTTATCGGCAGACTCATACGACACATCCCCGGGAAGTACTTCCCGATGGTCCGTTACAC
>JAFGRS010000347.1 GCA_016935045.1 Lentisphaeria bacterium
CGGGTATGGGCGCCGCCGGCCCGGGTGCACGCTGCCTCCGCCGGCGCTCCCACCAACGTCACCGTATTTCCGTTCGCGAGCACTAAGCTCTCTCCGGGATGACGCAGCCCTGCCTCGATTCGACCCGCCACAGCCCGATCGACCCGCAGGGAAAGGCCGTCCCCGGAGAGGAAAATCGAGAAAGTCCACTGATTTGATGGAACATCGAGGGGAGAGGGCTGTCTGTGAAGGGTGTTGACGAAGTGATGGCAAGAGCCGGATTGCCGGGCCCGGCGCCCGGGAAGACGGAGCGAGAGAACCGGAAGCAGGCTCAGGCAAAGGAGTAGAGAAGATGAAGAAGCTGATGACAGTGTGTGTGGCCGTGGCGGTTTTGGGCTGGGTGTACTCGGTGTCGGCCGCCGGCAACTGTGGCAAGGGCGAGTCGGGGGTCACGAAGGGTTGTCCTCAGAAGGCGGCGGCAGCCGCGGCCGAGGACAAGGCGGCCTGTGCGGCGGCTGAGGCGAAGGGGGCCAAGGCCGAGGCGGCATGCGCGGCATGTCCCAAGGCTGGCACGTGTGACGCCAAGGCCTGTCCCGAGGCCTGCTGCAAGGCCGCGGGCAAGTGTGCCGAGAAGGGGTGTGCGGAAGCCTGTGCAAAAGCTGCTGCCAAGGGCGAGGCGGCGGCTGCCGAGCAGAAAGCCGAAGGGGTCAAGGGCTGCGGCGCCGCGAAGGGCGCTTGCGGCGCGGCGAAGTGACGAATCGAGTCTGACGGTTGGACATCCCCCCCGGCACTGCCCGGGGATCGATACAAGGGCCGCTTCCGGGCGGCCCTTCTCTTTGCGCCCCGTCTGGACCGCGCGCGACTTTCAGGGGAGCGTATGGGGGACGGCTCAGCATCCATCTTTGCTGTGCCTCGGCATTGAAAACGCGCCGATCCGGGCCATGGTATCGCCCGCTTCGTTCCCGTGCTGCGGTGGGGATCCGCCCCACCGCAGGATGGAGAGGACGGCTGTGTCCGTGTCTGCCCTGCGGGAGTTCGGGCCCCCCCGATGGGTACGGTCGCCGGGGCGCCCGCTGCTCGGCGCAGCCGGCCCGGGGCAGAGGACCGGGCAGCATTCCAGCGTACGAGGAGCACACGTGTGAGTCTGTCGATCCTTGTCTTCGCAAAGCAGGTGCCTGACACCGCCAACATCACCGGGCAGGCAATGAAGGAAGACGGCACGGTCAACCGAGCCGCTCTACCCGCCATCTTCAACCCCGAGGACCTGAATGCCCTCGAACTTGCCCTCGAACTGCGGGAGCGCTACGGCGGCAAGGTGGCGGTCTGTACCATGGGGCCGCCGGCGGCAGCCAACATCCTGCGGCGGGCCCTGTACATGGGGGCGGACGAGACGATTCTGCTCACGGATCGACGTTTTGCCGGCGCCGATACCCTGGCCACGAGCTACGCCCTGGCCTGTGCGGCCCGCAAGTACGGCTCCTGCGACCTGATCCTCTGCGGGCGGCAGGCCATCGACGGGGATACGGCGCAGGTGGGCCCCCAACTCGCCGAGAAGCTGGACCTCCCCCAGATTACCTACGTCGAGTCGGTGGAGTGGGTCCGGAAGGGACGCATCCGGGCCAAGGCCCAGATCGACGGGGGCTACGAGATCATCGAGGCGCCCACACCCATCCTGCTCACGGTGCTGGCCAGCAGCAACGCCCCCCGCCCCGTCGGCGCCAAACGCCTGATGCAGTACAAGAAGGCCGTTACCCGTTCGGAACTCTCCGCCCGCCACGGCGGCAGGGACTACGAGGACGCCAACCTCCTGGCTGCCGAGGAGGAGGGCCTCCGCGCCAGGGGCCTGTGGATCTACGAATGGGGCGTGGATGATCTCGAAGCCGATGCCCGGCACTTCGGCCTGGCCGGTTCGCCCACGAAGGTCAAGCAGATCGAGAGCGTGGTGCTGACCGGCAGCGGCACCAAGGATGTCCCCCCGACCGACGAGGGCATCCGGGACCTCGTCCATGAACTGATCGAAGACCACATCCTCAGTTGACAGGGGCCCACCGGACCATGAGCAACAATCCCATCGGCAATGTCTGGATCTACATCGAGCAGGATGGCGGCGCCATTGCCCCCGTCAGCCTGGAACTGGTCTGCAAGGCCCGCGAACTGGCCCGGGAACTCAAGGTCAGGACCGAGGGCGTGGTCCTCGGTTCCGAGATCCCGGAGAGCCTGATCGCCACCCTCCATGCCTATGGCTGCGACCATGTGTTCGTCGCCGACGACGCGGCCCTCAAGCTCTTTTCGCCCGTACCCTACCAGAAGGTGATCGTCGGCCTGGCCGAGGCGCACCGTCCGAACATCTTCCTCTTCGGCGCCACGGTGGTCGGGCGTTCCCTGGCGCCCCGCGTTGCCTCGCGCCTGCAGGCGGGCCTGACGGCGGACTGCACCGCGCTGCGCATCGACGAGTTCGAGGACAAGGCATCCAAGCGGGTGCTGAAGAACAAGCTGATGCAGATCCGGCCGGCCTTCGGAGGGAACATCATCGCCACCATCGTCAACAGCTGGCAGGACCCGCAGATGGTCACGGTGCGCGAGGGTGTGATGGCCCTCGCCGAGCCCGAGGAGGGACGCAAGGGCACGGTGACCCCGGTGCCCGTCGCCCTGGCCCCGGAGGATACGGCGGTCACCATCGTCGAGCGCTTCAAGCAGCCGAGCGAGGTCAACCTGAAGGGCGCCCAGATCATCGTCTCGGGCGGCTACGGCGTGGGCAGCAAGGAGAACTTCCGGCTGGTGTACGAACTGGCGGAGACCCTGGGCGCTGCGGTGGGCGCGTCGCGTGCCGCGGTGGACGCGGGTTGGATCGACCACGATCACCAGGTCGGGCAGACCGGGGTGACGGTGCGGCCGCGCTGCTACATCGCCTGCGGGATCAGCGGCTCGGTCCAGCACCGCGCCGGCATGAGCGAGAGTGCCAAGATCATCGCCATCAACTCCGACGCAAACGCGCCGATCTTCTCCATCGCCGACTACGGCATCGTAGGGGACCTGAACGTGGTGCTCCCCAAGATGATCAGGGCCTATCGGGCCCGCGTCTGACCGGATCCACGCGCCTCCGCGAAGGCACACCGAAAAGAGAGAAGCACCGATGGCTGATAACTTCTACCTCGATAACGCCGATATCCGCTTCCACCTCAACCATGTGGGCCTCGATGACGTGACCCGCATGCGGGAAGACGACTACCGGCAGGCAAAGGAATTCCCCGATGCCCCCGCCGACTTCGGCGACGCCGTGGACAGCTACGACAAGGTCCTCGAAATGGTCGGCGAAATCTGCGGCTCGATGATCGCTCCCCGTGCGGCCGAGGTCGACGAGGAGGGCGCCCACTTCGAGGCCGGCAAGGTCCGCTACGCGGCCGGGACCGTGCAGAACCTCCGGGACCTGACGCAGGCCCAGCTCATGGGGGTGATGCTGCCCCGGCGCTACGGCGGGCTCAACTGCCCGGTGACGATCTACACCATGATGACGGAGATGGTGTCCCGCGCCGACGCGAGCCTGCAGAATCTCTTCGGCCTGCAGGATATCGCAGAGACCATCAGCCGCTTCGGCGACGAAGACCAGAAGGCCAGGTACCTGCCCCGTTTCGCCAACGGCGAGGCCGACGGCGCCATGGCCCTGACCGAACCCGAGGCGGGAAGCGACCTGCAGGCGGTGCAGCTCAAGGCCCGTCAGGACCCCGACACCGGGCAGTGGGTCCTCAACGGCATGAAACGGTTCATCACCAACGGCTGCGCCAAGGTGCTCCTGGTGCTGGCCCGCTCGGAGGAAGGCACCCGGGACGGACGCGGGCTCTCGATGTTCGTCTGTGAACGCTGTCCGGACCTGGTGGTGCGCCGCATCGAGAACAAGCTCGGGATCCACGGCTCCCCGACCTGCGAGCTGCAGTTCAACAACGTTCCGGCGGAGCTGGTGGGCCAGCGTCGACGCGGTCTGACGCGGTACGTGATGTCGCTGATGAACGGGGCCCGGGTGGCCATCAGCGCCCAGGCGCTGGGCATCGCCGAGGCCGCCTACCGGGTGGGGTGCAAGTACGCCCGGGAGCGCGAACAGTTCGGCAAACCGATCCTCAAGTTCCCGGCCGTGTACGAGATGCTGGTGCGCAACAAGGTCGGGATCCTGGCGGCGAGGTCGCTGCTCTACGAGACGACGAAGCACGTCGACCTGCGCGACTGCCTCGATGAGCACAACCGGCATCGTGACGAGGTGCCGACGGAGGACATCCAGCGCGAGAAGGCGTTCACCCGCATGGCGGCCGAACTCACGCCCCTGGCCAAGGCCTTCTGCACCGAGCTTGCCAACGAAGTCAGCTACGACACCATCCAGGTACACGGCGGCACGGGCTACATGCGGGACTTCCCCGCCGAACGCTTCTACCGCGATGCCCGCATCACGAACATCTACGAGGGCACCACGCAACTGCAGTACGTCGCGGCCATCGGCGGCGTCGTGCAGCGCCTGCTGGAGCCCCTGATGAACCAGCTCAGCGTGCTGCCCTTCGAGGGCAAGCTGCGCCGCCTCGCCAGCGCCGTGGATATGGCCCGGGAGAAGCTGCAGCGCGCGGTGCGGGTGGTCGAGCAGAAGAACGACACGGACTACTTCGACCTGATGGCCCGAAGGCTCTGCCGCATGGAGACCCTGGTGCTCATCGGCTACCTGCTTCTCCGGGACGCGCTGCGGGACAAGGCTCGGGAGTGTGTGGCGGAGCGTTTCGTCATCGACTGGCTGCCCGAGGTCAACGAGCACTACGAGGTCGTCGACAGCAACGACTACAGCCTGATCGATACCCACGAGCAGATCCTGGCCCTTTAGCCGCAATGCTGTTTCCTTTGGACTCTGAGAATGTGGGAGGCGCACTCTCGCAGAACCTGAGCTTTGCGGTAGGTCGTGCGGCGATTCCGGGCTCCGCAAAGGGAGCTGTATGGAGTTTGGCCGCGGCCCGCAGGCGGCCGCCCCGCGGAGGACCGTGCCGATGGCTACCCCACTGGCCGTCCGGGAACTCTACTGCCCGAGTCACTTCGGCAACGAGTACGAGTGCGCCCGGGAACGGGAGATGACGGCGGTCCTGCGGGAAGCGCGCTACTGGGGCTACAACCGCTATTCGGACTGGTTCGACACCATCGACCTGGGGGACGTATACCGCCGGGGCGGGGCGCACTTCAACCTTCCCGAAGCCATGTGGGCGCGGAAGTTCGAGGGCTTCGCCGCCGCCGCCCGCCTGGGGTTCGACCTGGGATTGGTCGTGACTCCGAACCATGTCTTCGCCGACCAGGTGACCGCGGCGAACCGGGCCGTGACCGGTCCCCGCATGTTCGGGCAGCTCGTGTGCCCGGCCAAACCCGGGGTGGTCGAGCTGGTCCGCGCGAACTACCGCAACCTGTTCCGGGACTTCGCGGCGCGGGGACTGCGCCTGACGGCCGTCAGTGGCGGGGCCTACGACTACGGGGGCTGCGCCTGCGATGGCTGCGCTCCCTGGATCGTCTCCTTCGGCAGGCTGTTCCTGGGGATCGTCGAGGAGGCCGAAGCTGTCTTCGGCCCCGTCTGCGCCGACCTCTGGGCCTGGTGGTGGAGCGACGAGGACCACCGCCTCTTCACCCAGTGGGCCGACCGGGAAGCGCCCGGACGCTTCTCGGGCCTCGCCCACCACATCCTCTATGGGGAAAGCCGCTACGCCGAGCGGCCGCAACCCGCGGGTTGCGGCGAACGGGCCTTCACCCACATCGGCTACGGCGAGACCGGCGGCATCGATGTCTACGGGCACTACGGTCCCGTCGTGGCGCCACGCCGCCTCGAAGCCACCGCGCGCTTCCTGGTCTCCCGCGGCGCGACCGGATTCCTGGCCTATTCGGAAGGGACATTCGACGAGGCCAACAAGGCGATCCTGGGCGCCCTGACCGCAGGCCGTTGCGACACGGCCCGGGAGGCCCTGATGGCCTATGCGGAACGCTGCCTGGGCGGAGACGCCGACGGCTGGGCCGACTGGCTCACCGCGATGGGGGACGTGGAACGCGTCGACCCCAACCAGGCCCGGCGTGACTTCGACCGCCTCGCCAGGCAGACTCCCACCTCCGAATGCCGGCGCATGTGGGAGGGAAAACTGCGCCTGCGGGAAGCGGATGCCAACGTCCGGGTGCGCCAACGGTGGACGGCCGCACGGCTCGTCGCCGCGGAGGAATTCTGGACCGAGAAGGAGTTCCTCTGGCGCAACCTCTGGCGGCGCGGACTGGGACGCTCCGTCTTCCGCTTCGACTGGAAAGTCCCTCCCTGGCATGCCGAGTATGCCCGGTGGGCCCTGCTGCACGGGGCACCCGCCGCATCTCCGCCGCCGCCGCAGGCGTGAGGATCCCGCCGCCTGTTCCCCCTCCGGAGCCCGCGATGCCCGACCGTCCCCGGGCGTGTTCGCGGTATAGGGTACCCCGATCCGTCCCATGCCGCTGGAGCCCGCGATGCCCGAGTCCTTCCTGTTTTCACTGAGGCATTACCCTGCGTCCCCGGGGGTTGCCGGGGAACCTCGGCGGCGAGGTGGTATGTTGTGGCGTTGACCCGGGCGGAATGGAGGCAGCGGCCACCGGGAAGAGCGCGATGACGACGGTTCCCATGGTTCTGCACGCGCACCTGACCCGGGGCATGCCGGCCCGCATGTAGGCGGGAGTGTTTCGGGTTCCCGGGTGGGCGCCCGGGCGGGCATGGAACTCCCGGACGCCATGGACGGGATGAAGGGATGGATATGCAGACGATGCGCACGGGTACTGCGGGGATGATTCTCACCGGGTTTCTGTTGGCCGCCGGGAACGGCAGGGCCGCGGAGGAAGTCTTCCGGCTGACGGGCGGCGCCGAGGCCCTGGCCGCCGCGACTCCAGGGGTCGAACTGGTTCCGGTTGCGGGCGCCGCGGCCGGTATTCCCCCGGCCCGGGGCGCCTTCCGGGTGGCCGCACCGGAGGGAGCCCTCGACCTGACCGGCGCCCTCACGGTGGACTGCGTTCTGCGGCTGCCGGCACTGCCGACGGCCAAGAGCCCCATCCTGTCCAAGTGGCATTGCGTGCCCGGCGGGCGTTCCTTCGAGCTGGGCGTCATGCCGGATGGCTGTCCCTACTTCTCGGTCAGCGCCAGCGGGAACTACGACGCCGAGGCGCGGGAGGTCTTCGGCCGTCATGCCCTCGAACCGGGGCAGCGGTACCGGATGACGGCCGTCTTCGAGCCGGGACAGGCCCTGACCCTGTTTGTGAACGGGGTGCGCAGCGCCCGGGAGAGTTCCCGCGTACCGCGCCGCATCGCCGTGACACGCACACCCGTCCTGGTGCGGCTGCGTCCGCCGGGCGAGCTGTACCTGCCCGTCGCGATCGAGGAACTCGTCCTTGCCGCGGAATCTCATGACGAGAGCCGGGTTCGGGCGGCAGCCAAGGCGTCCAGCCTGGACACTCCGCCTCCCCGTGCCTTTGCGGCCTTTCCGGACGATCTCGCCGACGAAGCTGCGTTTCCGCCTCCCGCCGTGCGCACGATCACGCGGGGGCCTGCCCACCACTGGTTCGCGTATTACGACAAGTTCCAGTTCGACGAGAGCGGCCGTTTTGTCCTCGGCATGGCGGTGGATTTCGAGCACCGCAGTCCGACGGCCGACGACGTCGTGCGCATCGGCATGGTGGACCTGGAGGACGGAGACCGCTGGATCGATCTCGGCACGAGTTCGGCCTGGTGCTGGCAGCAGGGCTGCATGCTGCAGTGGCGTCCGGGGCATCCCGGGGAGGTGCTCTGGAACGACCGCGAGGGAGATCGCTACGTCTGCCGCATCCGGGACCTGCGCAGCGGCCGCGAGAGAGTCCTTCCCCGGGCCGTGCACCATGTCAGTCCCGACGGTCGTTGGGCCCTGTGCACCGACATGAGCCGGGTCGGGGACATGCGTCCGGGGTACGGCTACAACGGCATACCGGATCCCTGCGCGGCCGAACGCGCCCCCGCCGCGTCCGGGCTCTGGCGCCTGGACCTGGATACGGGGGAGGCCGTGATGCTGATCTCGATCGCGGCGGTGGCCGCCATCCCCTACGAGGGGGGCGATCCGACGCGGGACAAGCACTACTTCAACCATATCCAGTGGCGTCCGGACGGGCAACGCTTTCTCTTCCTCAACCGGCGTGACGGCGGGCGGGGGACGCGGATGTTCACGGCCGCCTTCGATGGCGGCGACCTGCGCCTGGTCATGCACGGAGCCTCCCACTACGTCTGGCGGGACAACGAGGCCATCCTCATCTGGACCGGCGACGGCTACCGGCTGTACCGCGACGACGGTTCGCAGCAGGCCGCGCTTCTGTGGAAGGCGTCCAACGGGCACCAGACGTACCTTCCGGGCAACGAGTGGATCGTGACCGACACCTATCCCCAGGGCAAGGCCCGGGAGCAGGCCCTGTACCTGGTGCACGTGCCCACCATGCGCTTTCTCCTGCTGGGACGCTTCCCCTGTCCTCCGGAGTACCGCGGCGAGTGGCGTTGCGACACCCATCCCCGCATCAGCCGCGATGGACGCCTGGTCTGCTTCGATTCCCCGCACACGGGGTCCGGCCGGCAGATGCACCTGATGGACATCGCTCCTGTCCTCGACGCCGCGGGAACCGGGGCGCCGTGACGGGCCCGGGCCTGGCCCGGTCAGAGGCTGGCGGCACGAGCCGCTTCTCCGCTGTGCCCTGTCGAACGTGAGGGTGTGGCGTGGATCAGAGGCGGCGGAGGGCGAGTGCCACGTCGCGGTCGATGCGCCGCAGAGGGAGGCGCAGTTCCTCGCCCGGGGCGGCCCGCACCTCCGTCTCTGCCGCCGCGCAGCCCCGGTGGGTATCCCAGACGCGGACGCGGAAGCGTCCTCCGCGGCGCCAGTGGCGGATGCGGACGGTGGTTTCCTCGGCGGGTCGGGGGTCCGGCGCCGGCATGGGTTCGCGGTCGACGAGCAGCCAGAGGATTGCCTGATCGCGGTCGGCGCAGCCGAGGGCATGGACCTTGCCCCGGAGCGCGTCGACGCGGAGCCGGTCCGCCGGGAGGGCCTGTGGCCGGAAGGGGGCCGTGTCGACGCCTTCGAGGAACCGGCGCACGCTGCCCAGATCCGCGAGCATACGGTCCGTGAGACCGGGGCGAAAGAGCCAGCGCGCGGGGGCGCCGGCGGCTCCCGCCGCGACATGGGCCCAGGTCACGTTGTGGAAGTAGGTCTCGTCGGCGGCAGGGCTCTTCTGTCCGCCCGGCATGCCGCAGCTGTCCAGCTCGATGCCGGCATGGATGGGCCCCCACTCCGTATCGAGATACGGTTTGACGGGGTCCGTCCGCTCCATGACCCGGGCCACCGCTTCGCGCATGGCCAGCGCCGGCAGTACGACGTCCACTCGCCTGCCCTTGTCCGTGACCGGGTTGCCGATGGGGCCATCATAGTTGTGGGTGGTGACGAAGTCCAGGCCCGGGTTGTTGATGTAGAGCCCCATGTCCGGACCACTCTGCCCGGGGCTGCCGGACACGGTGAGGAGGGTCTGGCGTCCCCAGCGGCGGGCCATCCGTTGGCGGACGAAGGGGACCATCTCCCGGAGCCAGTCCCCGACCTGTTGGGGGGTCGCCTCCCAGTGCATGTGAGCCTCGTTCATGAGGTCGAAGCCGAAGAGACCGTCGCGTTGTCCCCAGCGGTCGATGACAAAGGCCCAGTCCCGGCGGTGGCAGGCACGCAGGGCCGGCGAGGAGTACCATTCCCCGGGCTGCAGCGTCTCGGGTCCGGGTCCGCCCCGGGAGGCGGAGAAGGGGTACAGCCGCCAGTGGGCGCGCACCTGGTCGGTCTGATAGAGACTGACCAGGATCTTGAAGCCATACCGGTCGGCGAAGTCGAAGAGGCGGTCCCACTGGTCGATCACATCCGGGGCGTAGGTTCCCGGGGGATCCTGGAACATGCCCAGGCGGTTGGGATGGGGTTTGGCGCCGAGTGGGTATGTGTCCTCGAGGAAGATGCGCAGGAAGTTGACTCCGGCGTCGGCGAGCTTGCGGGCGTAGTGTTCCGGGATCGCGGGGTTGTAGGGCCACCAGGGCTTCCCCTGGGTGGGGCGCCAACCGAAACAGAAACCGCCATAGACGATCTGGTGGTGGTAGCCCGCCGGGATGAAGGGAGTGCCGTCCTCGAGCAGGAAGTAGCGGCCCCCGGGAGCGACCTTCACGCCCCTGTTCCCGCCTCCCCCGGGGTGCAGGGCGATGTCCCGGACCGTCACCTGCCCGGGCTGCACCCGCACCCCCTCGGCGCAGAAGGGGGCATGCCCTTGGGCACGGATTTCGAGGGCGAATTCCCCGCCGCCCAGGGAGACACCATGGTTGGGCGCACCCGGCTCGGACCGGTTCACCACCGCGTAGCGGCCATCCGCCCGGGAGATGGCTTGCAGTGCCGTGCCGCGGACCACGACCACGGCTCCCTCGAGGGGGGCTCCGGACGCTGCATCGGTCACCCGGCCCGTGATGTCGGTCGCATCCACGAGACGCCGCTCCGCCGCCCCCGCCGGCGCCTGGAGTGCCGCGACGAGCCACAGGGCTGGGACCCAGGCCATCGCGCTTCCCATGGCGCGTTGCGCCACTGCGGGGCTGCCTCCTTCGCAGCGACAGCCGGGAGTCGGCCGCGTCGAAGCCCCTGTGCGTTCCATAGGTTCCTCACCCCGGCACGGCCGCGGGCCCGGATCCGGCAGCCCCGCGCGACTTCGGTCGCCAAGCTGCCCCGGGGACGGCCGTTGGCGCAGGCCCCGTCACCCCACCTGATCCAGGTCGTAGAGCGCGTACATGTAGGGATGGTCGGGATCGTAGTGCGTCAGCGTATCCGGGTTCTCGACCCGCCCGATGGGGCGGCAGTTGGCGCCCTCCATGCCGGCGGCGGAGTCCCCGATGTCCTCCCGGCAGCGTTGCAGCAGGCCTTCGAGGCGGGTGACGACGTCGGGGTTGCGATCGTAGAGGTTGGCGGTTTCTCCGATGTCGGCCTCGAGATCGTAGAGTTCGCGCACGTCCTGGTCGCCCTTGCGGACGTGGAGTTTCCAGCGGCCCGAGCGGACCGCATCGAGTTGATCCTTAAAATAGTAGTACAGGGCGTCGTGGGGGGAGGCGGCGTTTGGCTCTCCGAAGAGAAGCGGCCGGATGTCCTTCCCATCGATGATCCGGTCGGTGGGAGGCCGTGTACCGGCCAGGGCCGCGAAGGTGGGCAGGAAGTCCATGCTGGTGGTCACCTCGCGGCAAACCGCTCCGGCAGGCACTCGGCCGGGCCAGCGCACGATGCAGGGCACGCGCTGACCGCCCTCCCAGGTGGTGCCCTTGCGGCCGCGCAGCGGTCCGTTGCTGCCGCCGTTGTCGCCGCGGGAACCGTTGTCGGAGGTGAAGATGACGACGGTGCGACGGTCCAGACCCAATTGCCGCAGTTCGTGAAACAGCACTCCCGCGGCCCAGTCCACCGCTTCGACGCAGGCCCCGTAACGGCCATTCCCGGACTGCTTCATGAAGCGTTCCGCGGCGTACAGGGGCAGGTGCACGTGCATGTGCGCAAGGTAGAGGAAGAACGGCTGGGAGCGGTTGGCGCGGAGGAAGCGGACACACTCGTCCACGTAGCGCTCCGTCAAGGCGGCCTGATCGGGCTGTTCCTGGGCGACGGTTTCGTCCCGCAGCAGGGGGAGGGGAGGGTACTCGGCGCGATGGCCGGCCTGACGCCCCATGTCGTTGCTGTAGGGAATGCCGAAGTAATGATCGAATCCGTGCCGCGTGGGCAGAAACTCGGGTTGGTCGCCGCAGTGCCACTTGCCCACGATCATCGTCGCATAGCCCTGCTCCCTGAGCACGGCCGCCACCGTCTTCTCCGCCGGGTTCAGCCCCACGCACTGTCCCGGAAAGAGCACCCACCGCCCCTCGAAGGTGGCGAACCCGATGCGACGGGGGTAGCACCCCGTCATCATCGCACCCCGCGAGGGGGAGCACACCGGCGAAGCCATGGTGAAATCGGTCAGCCGCATGCCCTCCGCCGCCATGCGGTCGAGATTGGGGGTCCGGTTCGCCGTGGACCCGTAACAGCCCAGGTCGCCGTAGCCCAGGTCGTCACAGTTGATCAGCAGGATGTTGGGGCGCAGGGGTACATCAGGCATGAGACGGTCTCCAAGCGATGACGGCAGCGGTTTCCTGCCCGGATGCCTCTCCGACACCCGGGACTCCGTACCACTGTACATCCACCCCCGCCGTCCCGCGAACGGGGTCCGTCCAGCCGCGGTAATGGGTCGGGAAAACTCGCGGGTGGTTCGGGATGCGGCTCGGCAGGAGCCTCGCCCTCCAGTAGGCCGCACGGTCCCCGGGCGGCGAGGATAGGTAGACAGAGTGGCGGTCGGGGACCGCCCGCCGTACTGGGGAGGCACGGCTCGGCAGGAGCCTCGCCCGCCAGGGGATGGGGAGGGGCCACGGCTCGGCGGCGCCTCGCCCTCGAGGGCAGGCTACGGCGCTGCGGATGGGGGTGTTTTCCGGCCATTCCGGCCCGGGACGTCCGGAAAACAGGGAGAGGCCGGAGCGGCGGCGTCCCCGGCGAAGGATCGGGGGAGGGGTGACGGGGCTTGACACGGTTTCGGTTCCGGTTACGCTGTGGGCCGGTCTCCGTGGAGTCGGTTGCGGTTCTGACAGGGAGCATGTCTGCGATGGCGGCGATGACGGGTCGGGAGCGCCTTGAGGCGGTCTTTGCGCGGCGGGTTCCGGATCGTCCGGCTCTGAAGCTGTGGGGTTGCGACCCGGCGCGTCGTCTGCGGCACACGGCCTACGAGCCGGTGCGTGAGCGGGCGATGGTGCTGACGGACCTGGTGTTGCAGGCCGGTTCTCCGTTTTCCCTGTATGCGGGCCGGCACACGCAGGATTGCACGAGCAGCACCCGCCGGCCGACGGCGGACCCGGAGTGGGTGGAGGTGGTCACGGTGCTGCACACGCCGGAGGGGGACCTTGAACAGGTGTTTCTGGCCAGCACTTCGGGGCGTCCGGGATACCACAGGAGCTTCTACCTGAAGGAACCGGAGGACATCCGCAGACTGCTCTCGCTGCCCTACGAGCCGTATGCCTTCTCGGCGGACTCCTACGCGGCCCGGGATTCCGAGGCCGGCTCCCGGGGCATCGCGATGTTCGGGCTGGATCATGCGATGTACGGGTTGCAGCGCCTGGTGGGCTCCGAGAACTTCGCCCTCTGGAGCTGGGAGCACCGCGATCTGCTTCTGGAGGCCATCGAGGTCTTCGCCGGGCGGATTCGCGATCACGCTCGGCGGGCCATCGAGGCAGGCATTCGGGGCGTGTTCGGCTGGGTGGGCCCCGAGCTGTGCATTCCGCCGCTCATGTCCCCGGCGCACTTCGACCGTTTCGTGGCGGCGGTGGACAGGCCTCTCCTCGAGCTGATTCATCACTGCGGCGGCCGCGTCTGGGTTCACTGCCACGGGCGCATGGGTCCGGTACTCGAACGCTTTCTCGAGATGGGGGTCGACGTGCTGAACCCCATCGAGCCGCCGCCCATGGGCGACATCACCCTCGAAGAGGCCTTCCGGCGCGTCGGGGGCGGGATGGGTTTGGAGGGCAACATCGAGACCCACGACATCATGACCGGCACCCCCGAGACCGTTCACCGCCTCGTCACCGAGGCCCTGCGGGCCGGTGCGGGGCAACCCTTCATCCTGTGCCCGTGCTCGGGATTCGACGAGAATGCAGAGCCATCGCCCGCCGAGATCCGCCACTGGCTGGCCTACGTGGAGGCGGGGTTCCGGGAAGCCGAACGGCTGCGAGGCTGAGAATCCGGTGCCGGGATGGTCTCGCCCTGGGCTTGATTACGTGTCCTTCGCGTCCCTCGCGGTTCATGAACAGATTCTGTCAGGGCTGTCCGAAGCTGGCCGTGACCCACTTGGACAGCTCCCGATCCGGGTTCAGCACCATGGCCTTGGTCACGGAGAACTCCGTTCGGCCCGTGTTCCGGGACACGAGTTTGAGGCCATACTCGAGGTCTTTGAAGTGATCCCGGCACACCTCTTCCACGGGGCGGCCGCTGCGGAGGACCAGGCCGATCAGGGCGGCCGAGGCCCCCGGTGTGAAGCGCAGACGCAGGCCGTGGGCGTCGGTGAAGGCGTTGGCGAAGGCTTCGATGGCCTGCCTGCATTTGCCGTCGTGCAGGTCCCGATCTTCCGCCAGCAGGTGTTTCAGGGCTTCCGCCGGGTTTCGGACCGTGGCGGCGCTGACCTCGAAGCTGCGGACAGGGGTCGAGGGAAGCTCGAACTTGGGGTCGCGGAAGAGCCTTTCCAGGATGGTCATCAGGCCCCGCGCGCCGGTCTTCTCGCGGTGTGCGCGCAGGGCGATCTCGCGGATGGCGGACGCGTCCAGGCGCAACTCGATGCCGTAGCCGCGGAAGTCGTCGCGGTACTGATCCAGGATGTTGTCTTCCGCCTGGGTCAGGATCCGTTCGAGGTCTTCGGCGCTGAGGTCATCGAGGACCACGCGGACCGGCAGCCGTCCGGCGAACTCCGGCTCGAACCCGTAGGCCACCAGGTCCACGGTCTCGGCCCGGCGCAGCCACGCCGTGCGGTCGTCCACCGTCTCCTGGGAGGTTTCCCCGAAGCCGATGCGGGTCTTGCCGAGGCGCCGGCGGACCAGGTCCGGCAGGCGGTCGAAGGCGCCGCTGACGATGAACAGCAGGTGGCGGGTACTGATGGTGCTCTGCGGCGGTTCCCCGGTGGTCTGCATGGTGATCAGGGCCTTCATCTGGCCGAGCATGTCGGTCTGCCCGATGAGGCGGACATCCGTCTCCTCCATCAGTTTGAGGAGGTTGATCTGGACTCCGCGTCCGGATACGTCCCGGACGCCCTCGGCCGTCTGCCCGGCGATCTTGTCGATTTCGTCGATATAGACGATGCCGTACTGGGCCAGTTCGGGATCGCTGCCGGCGGCCCGCACCAGGTCGCGGACGATGTCCTCGACGTCATACCCCACGTATCCCGTTTCGCTGAACTTGGTGGCATCGGCCTTGATGAAGGGCACGCCGATGAGGCGCGCGGCGCAGCGCATCAGGTAGGTCTTGCCTACGCCGGTCGACCCGATCATGAGCACGTTGTGTTTGGCGAATTCCCGTGTCGGCTCGATGGATCCGTCCAGGCAGCGGCGGACGTGGTGGTAGTGGTCGCAGATGGCGACGGCGAGGACCTTTTTGGCTTCGTCCTGGCCGACCACGAAGCGGTCGAGGTAGTCCCGGATATCGCGTGGCGCCAGGGCGAATTCCCGGATTTGGCGCATGGTTTCTTCCCGGCCTTCGGAGGCTGCGCCGGCGGGTCCTTGCCGTGGCGCGGCCGCGTCCGCGCCTGAAGACGGGCCGCGGGAGCGGCGTTCCCGCATCAGCCTACGCACCGCGGCGCGCAGTTCCTCATCCAGAGACCCGGGTTTGTCGGCTGCCATGGTCATGGGGGTTCCGTGTCCGTCCAGCGGGTTGCGGCTTCTTGGCGGTTGGCGTCAGCGCGACGAGCGGAACAACTCGAAGAAGCGGTCCTCGTATTCTCCGAAGAGACCGTAGGCGCGCAGTTTCTCCCCGAGTTCCCGGGCCCGTTCCCTGTTTCCCGTCGCCTGACGGAAGTCGGACTCGATCTCGATGCGCACGGCGTTCGGCACATTGCCGCTGCCGGCATGCAGCAGCCCCCGCTCGGCCATGGCACGGGCGTTGTGCGGCATCGAGCGCTGGACCAGTTCCTTGACGAAACGCAGCAGGGAGACTTCCCAATGGTCATCCACGCCGATGACGACCCCCCACAGCTCCGTATCCCTGGAGCGAACCGTCTTTTCCACCTGGTCGGCGACATCGTCGATGGCTCCCGCCACCACCTCTTCGCTGTACTCCTCCTTGAGGAACTGGAGTCCGTACTCCAGGATGCGCACCCCGTCCGTCGTGCGCAGGACGTCTTCGATGTATCGCCGCGCCTCCTCGCCGAAGTTGACCAGAGCCTGGTTCACGAAGTAGTGGGGTGTGATCACGCGCGGCCGCTGGGCGCTGACGCGGCCCTCCCGTATGCGTACACGCCCGACCTCGTCCAGGACTTCCGTCAGCATGCTGTACCGGACGCTGGTTTCCCCGAAGGTCTCCAGCAGCCTCGGCGGCGAATAGACGATGCGCGTCATCCTGGCCGCGTACCACAGGTCCTCGTAACTCGCCATCGCAGTGCCGAACCTTTCGCCAACGCCTGCCCGTCTCTTTGGCCGTACCGGAACCGGCCCGGCCGCACGGGACGCCGCGCGGAAACCACGTACGCCAGCGGAATATAGCGCCGCGCAGGGGCACTGCGACCAGGGCGGCTGCCCCGGAGGGAGGCAAGAGGGGAGAAGGGGAAGAAGGGGAAACGGACACAACGGACACAACGGACGGGAGATACGGGCCCGCGCAGGTGGGGGCAGCAGCAGTTCCCTGTCCCGTTCCTCACGGCTGCAGGGGGATTGCCGCGGCCGCAGCCAGCCTTCGGGCCTGCTCCTGGAAGCGTCGGGTATTGTCCGGGCCTGCCCGCAGGAGGTGTTTCTGGGCCTCGTCCAGGCCTTCGAGGCGGGGATCGGCGAAGAGGAAGCAGTCTCCTCTGCGGACCAGGGGGATGGGAGAGGTCGGCACGGGAACGCGGCACAACCGCGACAGGGCCCCTGCCAGGGCGTCCCGGAAGCGACCCTCGCCGTAGCCCAGTTCCTGATATGCCAGGTCCAGGGCCGGTTCGAGACGGAGGAACCCGGCGCCGCACGCCTCGGCGTCCAGCAGGCAGAAGACCTCGACCAGACGGTCGTATCGGTGGCACGACGAGGCGGCCATGACCCAGCCGCCGGCGGCCCGTTCGGCGGCAAAGGCTCCGGACGGCGCCAGAAAGCCGACGTGTCTGCGCGGACTGGTCCCGTGGCGCACGCAGTCGACGGCGGCCACCAGCCGGCGCAGTACGTCCGGAACCCGGGCCCACACCCCGGCTTCCCCGGCGGCACACGCCTGCGCCGCCAGCGACGGCAACAGCGCCATCGCGGACGCCAGATCGAAGATGCGTCCGTCGCCGGTTCCCGCGAGCGCTGCTGTGGCGGTGCCGTTGTCGCCTGCGTTCGGCAGCGCTGGGGTGTTGCGGTCGCGCCCCGGAAGCGGTTTTGCGGGGGGTGGGGGAGGCGGGCGGAG
>JAFGRS010000348.1 GCA_016935045.1 Lentisphaeria bacterium
CTGCGCCCGCCGCTGCGTCATGGTGTGCGGAGCGTTCGGTTTCTTCGCCCCGTCGGCGCGAACCCGGGGAAAGGCGGCGCCGCCCGACAGGGACTCGGCGCGACCGAGCGGGAGCGTCGGGAGGGCATGGTCGGCTCAGGCATAGAGATCGGCTTCGCCGCTGGAAGCGACGAGGACGACCGAGGGGAGTCCCTGAAGCAGACCATCCATGTGGGCGCCGAAGGTGTCTTCGTCCATGGAATGGGCCTGCAGGAAGACGGCCAGGTCACGGTCGAAGTCACCGACCACAACCACCTCGGGAAACACCCTCAGTTCGTTGTCGCTCACGAAGCGTGTCAGGCGACGCTGTTCCTGCAGGCGTTGTTCCTCGGCATTCTCGAGGTCACCGGTGAGGATGCTGACGAGGGAGACGATGCCGCTGTTCATCCCCAGCCAACGGGCGTAGGTCACCAGGGGCAGGCGGGCGTTGGGGTTCCCGGCCAGCACGGCAATGGTCGGGCGCCAGTTCTTGGGGTGCAGCGGCATGGCGTTCAGGGAGAGAAGGTTGCGTCGCAGTCTCTGGTAGGTGAATCCGCGCCGGGCGTCCCCGTAGGCTGCGCTCATTTCGCCGCTGCGGAAGACGGCGATCGACGCCCCGAGTACGGCCAGAATCAGGTACTGGCAGCGAATGGCCCAGCGCGCGCCCACCCAGGCCAGGACCATCAGCAGCGCCAGCGTCCACAGGCACAGCGGCAGGCTGCCGATGGGGATGCGGAAACTCACCTGCAGCGCTTCCGCGAAACCGAGGATGTAGAAGGGCACGGAGAGGGCCTGGGCCAAGAACAGCGCCACGCCGATGGCCGTGCCGAACCCCGGCCCCAGGACCCGGCTGATGAGGTAGTAGGCGCCCCCGCCGGCGCCTGCCAACTGCAAGGATGGAAACGGGCTGCAAAACGACACTGTAAGCATCCAGAACACCATGCCCTGCTGGCTATCGCCTTGAGGCAGAGCGAATTCCGCAGGTCCGACCCGAGTGGCGCAACCCGAGTGGCGGCCAGGACCGGCACGCGAATCTCCCCTCAGTCATCTCTGGGAGCTGTCGACCCACAGGTAATCGATACGGCACGTTCCGGTGAGGCCGGAGCCGGTGGCCAGATCGAACCGCAGTCGTTTCAGGGGCCCTTTCCAGCCCGGCGCCCCTGACATGTCCACCGCATAGTCGCGAGGCCCGTTGTCATTCGGGGTCACGTCGAACGTTGCCGCGTTCGCTTCGTTCCACTCGGGATCAGCGGCGGTCGCAAAAGAGAACCGCATACGGCTTGCGGGCGTGTGGTTCTGGAACCGCACCCTGATGGTCTTGTACTTGGCGGTATCCAGGCCGAGGCCATCGGGTGACAGCAGGCAGGCGTTGGCGCTGTTCTCAGTCGCGACGACATAGTACCCTCCGGAGACGTACTTGACCGGCTTCGTCACCTCGTAGTCCTTCGCCCCCTCCTGGCGATCACGGGTCCCCAGATCCCCCTCGGTCCAGCCCTCCTTGTCCAGCTGGGTGTTGAACTCCCACGCCTTGGCGACGGACGTGCCCTTCGGCAGCACGTGCACCGCGACCATGTCGCTGGTCCACAGCTCCGCGTCGTCCCCGACAAGCCGCAGGAGATAGTCGCCGGTCTTTCCGAACGTCGCCCTGGTTGTCGGAGATGCCTCGTTCGCGAAGGTCACTTCCCCGGGGCCTTCCAGCACCTCCCACTGGGCCTTCAGGCTCTTGCCCGCTGGCCTGCCGTCGTCTTTCACGGTGCCGGCCATCTGGATCGACAGCGTGTCCGTGTGGATGTCCTCCCCCGCCTCGACCGCAGGGGGCTCGTTATACGGCATGGCTCTGCGGAGCTCTTCGGGCGTCGCGTACTCGGTATTGCCGGAAAGCCTCCACCAGGTCAGGGCGTTGGCCCGGTTCGAGAAGAACTCGACCCCGGGCAGCAGCACGTAGCCGTTGCCATGCACGGTCCCGTGGCTGCAGACGATGCTGGGGTTGGGGTTCGCGCCGTCCTCCCAGATATAGATCTCAGCCGGCCCCCAGCCTTTCCTCACCCAGTTGTTTCTGATGAACCGGGAGTTGCGGATCTCGAGGTTCCTGGTCTGCGGGCTGCGCAGGCCCAGCACTTCGATCGCGGCGCCGGCGTTGTCCTCAAATGTGCACCCGTCCACGAGGCAGCCGTCCCCGCCCGCCTCGTAATCGACGCCGCCCTGGTCAGCGCTCAGGGAATCCGGCATTCTGCGGATCGTGCAGTTGCGAATACGGAAGCCGTTTGTGCCGCCCAGCATGATCCCCATCGTCCCGCGGCTCGCGTGCCCGCCGGATGCCTCCAGGACACAGTCCTGCAGAATGGCGTTTTCGGTATTGACAACGTATGGGTGGGGGCTGGTGTTGTGCACGTAACAGTCGTGGGCGAAAACCCGTTCGACCGTGGTCCGCTCCCCGGCGGCGAGGAACGCGCTGGAGGTGTGGAACATCTCGCAGTTGCGGAAGGTCACGTCGCTGGCGCGCGCGCCGTGCACCATGATGCCACAGTATCCCTCGGGTTCCAGTTCGGGGATGTCGCGCCACTCGGGGATGCCCGTGCTATTCAGGTAACCGCCGTAGCGGCCCTCGATGTGGGAAGCGATGCAGTCCTCGATGAAAAGCCCCGCGTGGCCGTTCTGCGAGTAGTGCACCAAGATGCCGCTGGCGGCGCAGGTCACGTAGAGTCCGTGGATCCACAGGTAATCGGGGTCGATGATCAGGGCGCAGCGGTCTGCAATGTGCCAGTTGCGTCGGATGGCCGGCCTCGGCCCGGTTCCGTACGCGCCGATCTCGGCCCAGTTGTCAGCTCTGCCGCGGGCTGAGACCTGCAGTATCTGGTTGATGACGCTGCCTCGCTTGATCAGGAGCCGGTCCCCCGCGTTGAGCGTTCTGCCGTTGATGGGGGTGAAGTCCTCCCAGGCAGAGCCAGGAGAAGCACCGGAATTGGCGTTCGAACCCCCGGCGCTGTCAACGTAATACACCGCGCCTCCGGGTCTGACCGCCGGGTGCAACTGGGCGAACGGCTTCAGGAACACCGCCCTGCCGCGGCCGGACACCGGCGCGCAGTTCTCGGAACGCATCTCGACTCTCGCTTCGCCCCTCGCCTCGGAATCAGCCACCACCGTCCACTCGACCGTCCTGGACGTGCCGGTGGGCATCGAGCCAAGCTCGCGAACGCTACCGCCCACGCTGCGGACGCCTTCCGGCAGAGAGAGCGTGGCAGCCACCCCGGTGGCTTCGGCCCCCTCGCCGCCAAGGCATTCCACGAAGGCGGTCAGCTTCTCCTCTGTGCCGACGCCCAGTATGCCGTGGTCCCAGGCCACACGGTTCACTCTCAGGAACGGTTCCCCCTCGGGTCTCCTGGATACC
>JAFGRS010000349.1 GCA_016935045.1 Lentisphaeria bacterium
ACTCGCACCGACCTCCCGCGGCGGAATATGCGACTGCTGCAGAGCCAGAAAATCCTCCACGAACCGCGTCTCGGCACCCGCTACGGCCGCAATGTCCGCGTTGCCCGTGCCGTCGATCACGACCGCGGCGCGAACGACCCCGCGACCGTACGGCGTCGCCACCACCACCCCGGTGACCCGATTGCCTTCCACCGCCGCGCCGCATCCCAGCACCCCGAACCACACCTCCCCGCCGGCCTTGCGCAGCTCGCGGCGGTAGAATTCCAGGCGCACTTCGAGGGGGTTTTCCGGGACGGTTGCGGCAAAGCCGACGCGGTTGCCGTACCAATACTTGCCGATCATGCCGAGGGTACCGACGCCGCCAAGACCGTAGAGGTGCTCCAGGACCAGGGTGCGGGCCCCCTGGCGCGCGGCAGCGATGCCGGCCGCTGCTCCCGAGGTCCCGCCTCCGACCACCACCACGTCGTACGTACCCAGCAGCGGCAGCGGGCCCGGAGACGCCTGCGCGACACCATGGCGCTGGGAGGGCCGCAAACCGTCACGCAACTCCCGGACCTCGCCCTCGTAGACCGGACCCGCGGGCGAACGCCCGCCCACACGGACTCCCCCCCGCAGCGCGACCCCCGCCGCCTCCGCCGCGGCCGCCGCGCCCACCCGACCGCCAAGTACCAGGATCGAGACCGGACGCAACAGCCGGCCGATCTCCTCGCGCGGCACGTCCATGCAGCCGCCGAGGACCCAGAGCCGATCCGTCCCCAGCGGCCGGCAGGCCTCCAGGGTCACGTCCGCCGCCGTTGCGCCGCGGCCGGGACTGCGCCCGCGGATGCGTCGGACGGAGACCGCGCAGGGCCGGTCGGCAACCAGGAGCTGCGACGGGGCACAGATCCTGTCCAGCAGGTCCTGCTCCCACCGGGCCCGCTCGGGCCAGGTGTCGGGGGGCGGCTCGGCGGTCAGCGTGGTCTCGTACCAGTGTGCGGGCCGCTCCGTGACCTTCCGGGCGGTCAGGTCGTGGACCAGGACCGGAAAGGGAAGCGCGCGGCAGCGGACACCTTCCCCGGACAAGGGTTCGGAACCGATGCTCACCCAGCGCACCGGGTCGCCGCCGGTGTCCGGCGCCTCGAACGCCACCCCGGCCGAGCGCGCCACGACCGCGGTCTCCGTGGCGTCCACCACAACCTTGGCCCGGACCGCCTGCCGCCCCATCCGGTTGGCCATGACCAGACCCCCCAGCCCCCCGGCTTCGTCCAGCAGAGGCTCGGCGGCGTAACACCCGAACAGGAAGGGGATCTCCGCCTCCAGAAGCGCCCCCTCCAAGGTCGCCTTGGCGTGCAACGGGCGCACGTGCATGCCCTCAGCCGCCGGCCGTGACGGGTCCTCGGGCAGGAAGGCGATGCTGCCCAGGAGGATCCGCGTCGCCCTCCCGGCACGGCGGAAGCTCATGCGGACCTGGCGGATCTCCCGCCCGATAGGAATCCGGAAGGTGGCGCGGCCACCCAGCGTGCGGGGCAGGCCACGACCGATCCCCTCCCACTCCTCCCCGTCGAGACGAACCGCCACGTCCACATCCCTCACCTCGAAATCGCCCGACCGCGTGAAAGAGATGATCTCGAGGGCCTGCACCCGGGTCGGGGCAGCCAGCTCGGCCGTGATGACCACATCGCCGCCGTACTGGACACTGTCATGCTGGGGGTCCCGGGCGGCGCGCACCCGGCGCAGGCGTGACGGCGGGTCCGTATCCGGGTGCCGGTCCTCGGCCGGGAGCGCAGCCGCATAGGTGAACGGAAGCCCGGGATCCGGCACGGCGGCCGGGTCCGCGAACAGGGCCTGCCCCAGGTCGCCCCGCGGCGATTCGCCCGGTTCGAGCCAAAGCTGCATGACCCCCGCCACATCCTCGCCAAGGTAGTCCCTCGAGGTGAACAGAAACACCCGCGCACCCTGCCGGCGGGCCGCCAGAGCCGCCGCCACCGCCCCGCATCCGCCGCCCGCAACCACCACGTCCACGTCGTACACCACCGGCAAGGTCCCCGGCGCCGCCGCGGCCGCCCCCCATGTCGCTGCCATTGCCAGGATCACAAGCGGAAAAAGCCTCATCCTCTGCTCCGCTCCATGGGGCCGCGCACCCGGGCCCCGGACAGCAAACCACAGCAGCCCGGCGAGACGTCCGGATCAGACCCGATCCAGCGCCGCCCCGCACTGCCGTCCGCGAACACGTATGGATCGTCCGACACCTGTCTGGAGCGCCCGCGGCCTCGCGGGCATCTGTGCTGTCATCCAGACGATTCTGAGACGATCAGTGTGGATCGTCCGACACCTGTCTGGAGCGCCCGCGGCCTCGCGGGCATCTGTGCTGTCATCCAGACGATTCTGAGACGATCAGTCGAACCCAATCTCGGTGATGCTGTTCCAGAGGTTGCTGGTGTTGCCGAAGCAGGTGATGCGAAGGTGTCGACTGCTGATCTCGGCGGGCAGGTTGTACACCTCGGGCTGCGTGGTCTTGCCTCCCGACTCTCCCTCGAGGACATCCCGCCACGCGGCGCCGTCGTCACTCGCGCTGACCTTGAAGCGTGTCTGCCTCTGATCGCCGCTGAACCAGGCGATGCGAAGGGCACTCACCCGGCGCGGCGCGCCAAAGTCGAACCCGATCCATTCCTCGCTGCCGCTGGCTGACCAGCGGGTCTCCGGATCACCATCGAGGACGTTCTGCGGCACGTTGCCGTCATCCCGGCTGGCGGAGACGGTGATGCCGCCGACCGTCACGGTCTTGGACTTGGCCTGAGGTTTCTCCGTGCTTCCGGCAGGGAGTCGGTGCAGAAAACGCACGAGCGTCACGGCCGGAGGCCCCCCCTCCGGGTCCGCAACCGCAATCCGGCACGCGCCGGGCACCGACCCGACGCGGCTGACGCTCACCGCGGCCCCGTCTGCCCCCGTCGCCGCGACGCTGGGCGGCTCGGTGACCTCCGGGTCCAGCCGTACGGTGTAGGAGTAGACGCGCGGGGAGAAGTCAGGCAGGGGTTCGCCGCCGACGGTCAGGCCGGCAAGCGCCGGGAGCTTCGCCTCCGGCAACGCCCAGGAAGCCAGTGGCGCCACCTCCGGCCGCAGGGCCGGCTCCGATTCGAAATCGTAGGCGGGAGCAAAGAGCACGGCAATCGTCACGTCCGTCACGGCGGTCCAGTGGATGCCCAGCTTGTGCATCCCCCGGTTCGCGTCCTGAATCTCCGGATTGGGCGACGTCGGCAAGGGTGACGCGGCCATGGCCGTGAACTGAACACCCTCCGGCGACAGAAGATACGCATAACAACGCCGACCGTTCCGCTCGAACACTGCCCGGCGCCCCGATGCGTCCACCTCCGGAACGGTGCCCACACCGGCATGGGCAAACCACCACAACTCCCGGGCAGTGCCGTTCCGGATCTCGTCCTGGACCAGGCAGGCACGGCGTTGGTCCAGGAGACGGTACCCCCGCATCACCGAGGCAGCCACCTTGCCGTAGGCATGCGTCAGGTCCGCCACCGCAAAACACTCCTGCGGGCAGGACTCGAAGCGCACGACCGACGACCTGCCGCCGGGGTCCTGGCAGAACCCGGCGGCCGGATCGAAGACGAGGGTGTTGTGACCCTCCTCGCGAATCCGGTAGAAATGGGACTTGGGAAGGTGATGCTGGTGACTCAGGTAGGTCTGTCTCTCGGTCCCGGGATCGATCAGCCACGGCTCCCCCAGGGCGTGGAAGATGAAACTCCCCAGGTCCTGGTGGGCATGGGCAATCCCGTTCCGACCGCACTTGATGCCGAGAAACGTCGCCTCCCGGTCGGTCCACGAAGAACGCATGGTCGCAACTTCGGTCTCCCGGAAATGCTTGTCCAACGGCACGTCCTGAACCGCGATCTCGGCGGCCTGAGGACGGTAGTAGAGGATGTCATGGATCGAGCCGCGGCTGCGTTCGAGCTGGAAGTGCTGGTAGAGGGGGTTGCGGAAGCGGTCGGCGAGGTAGAACAGGCCCCAGTGTTGGAAGGTACCCGAACCGGAGCCGGAATCGGCGAAGTTGTAGATGGACCCGAGGGGACTGACCAGGTACACGGGGAAATCTCCCGCCTTCGCGAAACCGGTCCCCTGCAGCGCGGCGACAAAGCCGAAGTCCGTCCCGAAGGCCGTCTCCAGGGCCCGCAGATAGGCCAGAAAGTAGCGCATCGAGTAGCCCCAGTACCCAAGCCCTTCCCACCAGGCCCCGTCCGGCTCAAACTGCCGGATCGGAATCTGTATGTACTGGAACGACTGGTCCAGGATGTCCGAACACTCCTCCGGCATCTCGTCCAGTACCGCCATCGCCGCCACTGCCGTGCCGCCGTTGCAGACGAAATTCCAATTGTTCGTGACCCCCCGCCAGCCCTGCGCCCCCTCCCCCCGCAGCCCCATGTACGCCGCGTGCGACAGGCGCAGGCCATGCCGCCACAGACCCTCGCGAATGACGCCGCGCTGTTCCCCGGTCAGACCGTCGTAGAACCAATCGTACCCGAGGCCCACCGCGTGCATCATCTCGGCCGTGTCCAGGTAGTGAGACGGATTCCAGTCCGGGAAGGCGACAACCGCCTCCATCTCCTCCCGGGCCCGATCGAGCCACACACGGTCACCTTCGAGACGGTACAGCAGACCCCAGTGGTAAAGACGCTCACAGACATCCCGGGAAACGGACAGCAACCTGCGGCCGTCGGGCAACTCGTGTTTGCGGACGGGCCGACGGCGATACTCCTCGGCGCGCGCCCGGGTCGATTCGTACCAGACCCGGCCCCTGGGGTCCTCCGTCAGGAACTGCCGCAGGGCGGGGATTTCGTCGTCCAGCAGAATGAGCCGGGGGTGTTCCGCACGCAGCCGGGCGAGGTATTCGGTCTTGGCGGGTTCCTGGAGGTATTTCTGCACCCGGATTTCGGCACGGTAGGGTGTATCGGTGTAGGAGAAGTCGAGGTCATCGAGGACCCAGACCGACTCGTTGGTGGGGTGCTGGTCCCAGCCGCCGGCGGTGAAGCGGAGCCTGCTGACCCGGTGCCAGCCGACCGGTCCCCGGGCCGCTCCGAAGGACTGGAAGTGAACCTCCAAACGTCTCCACCCCGTCCAGTCCACGCGAACCTTGCGGGAGTAGTAGGAGAAGACATTCTCGTCGTCCCGGGACTCGGCAATGATCATGAAGGTGGCATCGTTGGCGTGACTGGAATGCAGCCAGAATGACATCACGTTGAAGGCGGAAAGATCCAGCGGCGCCAGCCGGCACTCCAAACCCGGGTTCTGCTCGTGACGTTCCCACCGCATCGCCCCGGCCCCGCTTCGCCGTGGCTCGGAAACCACCACGCCCCCGCTCCAGAACGCGCCATCCTCGAAACCCAATCCGGCCCGCATCTCCGCCGACCAGGACCGCTTCGCCGCCTCCGCCGACTCCCGGGACGCCACCGGCGCCGCAGCCCCCCAACAACCAACCGGCGCGGTGCCCAGCAGCACCGCGGAAACATACCTGCTCAGCAAACTGCGCATCGCTACATACCTTTCCCATGGCCCCCAGTCACGGGGCGCCCGAACGATTCCCCTCCAGCATACCAGAACACACCCGCCCCCGCAAGCGGAACACACCAACCGCAACGGACTCCAACCATGACGGCAGAAACCGTTTTCCGGACAGGCCTGGCCGCGCCTGACCGGAAAACCCCCCGGCAAGTCCGCCTGTCCGGCCCCCCCCCGTTTTCCGGACATCGCCGCCCGTCCCGTGGCCGGAAAACAGGGGTGCCGGCGCCAACGGTCGGACGGTGTTCCGGCGAGCGGATCCGGCGGACGTTCTGTCCGGAAAACAGTCCCCGGCGGATGCCGCCGGGGCACCCCGGGGAAGCGAGGGAAGAATTTCACTTTCCTACTTGCAAATGGATCATGGTGCGTATAGATATATGCAATTAAAAAAGATGTGTCGCGCCGAGGGCATGGCATCGGCGGCCGGAGGCAGAGGCCGGAATCGGCAGCGGGAGGTGTGCGATGCGCGGGAACGGGATG
>JAFGRS010000350.1 GCA_016935045.1 Lentisphaeria bacterium
ACCGCAAGCCGCTCAAACCGGGGGGGACCACCATCGGGCGTGCCCTGGAGAGCGACATCCGGCTTGGCCACGGCAGCGTCTCCCGGAACCACGCCGAGATCCGCATGCAGGGAGAACGCTGGCTGATCCGGGATATGGGCAGCAGCAACGGCACGCGCAGCAACGGGCGGCTGGTCTCGGAACTGGAACTCGCGGACGGCGACAGACTGCACTTCGGCGATGTCGCGGTGCGCGTCCTCCGACAGGACGGAGAGGCCGTCGATCTGCGCGACGACCCGCGCGAATACCGAACCCAGGCAATCCCGGACAGCAGCATCGTGCTCAGCGCCGCGGAGGTATCGCAATCGAAGGGACACAGGCACGACAGCGTGCTCGGGTCCAGCGGCGCGCCGCCCACGGTCGAGATGCTGGCTGCATTGGTTACGGTGGCCCGGGAGATGCTGCGAACCACGGAACTGGACGCTCTGTTGGAGCGCATTGCGGATCAGGTATTCCGCTACATTCCCGTCGAGGACGTGTTCCTGCTGCTGTACGAGTCGGGGACGGACGAGTTGATTCCCAAGGTGACGCGGACGCGCGAAGGGGGCGCTCCGGACACGACGATCAGTTCGAGCATCGTGCGGCGTTCGTATCAGGAGGGAGAATCCATCCTCACGGAGGACGCGCAGGCCGACCCCCGCTTTGCCGCGGGACCCAGCGTCATCAGCCAGGGCATCCGCTCGGTGATGTGCGTGCCCATGCTCGGGGAGATGCGGCCCCTGGGAGTCATCTTCGTGGACTGCAGGACCCGTCGGGTTACCCTGCGGGAGTATCATCTCCATTTTCTGACCCTTCTCGCGGGGGTGGGGGCCACGGCGCTCGAACAGGCCGGTCTGAGGGCCGCGATCTCCCGCGAGGCGGCCATGAAGGAACGCCTCATGCGCTACCACTCGCCGACCCTGGTGGACGAACTGCTGGCGAGTCCCGGGGGGACGGCGCGTCTCGAGCCCACCGAGCGGGAAGTCAGCGTGCTGTTCGCCGACATGGTGGGGTTCTCGACCCGAACGGAGCACATGCGGCCGAAGGAAGTGGCTCTGCTTCTGAACCGATTCCTCTCGGCCCTGGTGGAGACCATTTTCGAGTTCGGCGGCACCCTGGACAAGTTCATCGGCGACGCCGCCATGGCCATCTTCGGAGCGCCGAACGACCAGGCTGACCATGCCGAACGCGCGGTGCGCTGCGCCCTGAACATGCAGGAGGCCGTGGCGAAGCTCAACGCGGAATACGGCCTCCAGCAGCAGCCGATTACGGTCCGCATCGGCATCAACTCGGGCATGGCCGTGTCGGGGGATATCGGCTCGAGCCGGCGTATGGAATACACCGTCCTGGGCAACACCGTGAACGTGGCCTCGCGCCTGGAATCCCATGTTGCCGGGCCGGGCCAGATCGTCATCGGCGAGGGCACCCGCGAGGCCCTCGGGGACGCGCTGTCCTGCGAAGACCTGGGACCCCAGGTGCTCAAGGGCATGCACACCACCGTGCGCGCCTACCGCGTGCTGCCGGCAGAGTGACGGCAACAGCCCGCCGGCGCCGGCGGCCCTCCGCCGTACCTGCATGGGTTCGGCCTGCCGCCGAGGACGGCGGGCTCCAGCGCCTCTCCTCCGGGCGTTCCAGGTGTGCGCGCCCTGCGATCCACATGGGGAGGCCGGGCGCACGGGAACTCTCTGCGGGAGTTACTTCTCCGGTCTTTGAGCATCTGCCTCCACGACTTCCCGGGGCAGGAGGAGGTGCTCTGGACTGGGCGCAAGGTAGGGCGGAACGGTCAGGAGGATGCGCGCGCCGAGGCAGTCTTCGAAGCGCCAGAAGGCGCCGTCCGTTCCCGGGAGGACGGGCACGGCGAAGTAGTCCGCGTGGGGCATGGCGGCAAAGGAGAAGACCTCGGTCCCCTGTGCGTTCACGAGTCGGCCGGCGGTGGCGGTGGTGTAGCCCCCGACGCAGGCGGTTCCCCGGGGGACATAGAAGGTGAGGTCCCAGCGGCCGTCGATCCGCATGGGGTCTTCGGCGGTCGAGCGCAGGGTGAAGGGGAGATCCTCGGTCCAGACGACCCGTGTCCGGTCGCCCCCGTCGGTCCATTCGAGGGTATGGGCGCCGCTGTAGGGGCTCCTCAGCACGATGCTGTGTTCGGCGCCGTCGGGAGGGACGCTGTGGTCCCGGGCCACGGGTTCGAGGGTGGCCTCGGCGGCCGCGTAGAGTGCGAAACGGACATTGCCTCGGTCGCGGTAGTGTGGGATCAGGCCGCCGGTCACGCGCAGGCGGATCTCCCTGCGGTTCTCCGGCAGCCAGGTATGGACGCGCTGCAGGTGCCGGAAGGTATCCGGGCGTTGGCCCGGCCCGGTGCCGGCGGGCTCGAGCCCCTCGGCAGGCAGAAGCTCGCTGCCATAGGCGACGGGGGTGAAGGGGATCTCCGTGGGGCGGTTGGCCTCGATGCCCCGCGCCAGGATCCCCGCCACCTCGTCCGCGGCAAACGGGCGGCTGCTCTTCCACGGGTTCTCCGGCTCGGGGATGTCCCACCCGGCGTCAGCAGGAACCTTCACGGACGGGTCTCGGAAACGGTCCCGGTGGCAGATGGCGACGGTGGAAAGCATGCTGCGGTCGCGCATGCGGTAGGCGTGGCGCCACACCTGCTCGAAGGCCTGCTGCCGGGCCTCGCCGGTCGCCAGACGGTAGGCAGCGTAGAGTTCGAGATAGCGGGTGTAGAGGACAAGGTCGTCGAGGCGACGGTGCACGGCGGCGTCCTGCGTCGCTTGCCGCGCCGCCTGCAGGTGTCGGTACAGGCGTGCCACGAGGTCCTGGTCGGCGCGCAGGGACGTATCGAGGTTCAGGAGGGTGTAGAAGGCCCTCATGGGCTCCGCGGCCCGGCCGAAGGCGCGCTGGAGGAAATCCTCCACCAGCGCTTCGATCTTCGTCGCCGCGTCGACGTCCCAGAGGAGGCGGGGCGTGATCCAGTACCCCAGGCCGTTGGCGCCCCAGCTGTCCGCGTTTTCCGAGTTCACAAAACGTGCTCCCTGGCGCTGGAAGTCGGGAATGGTGCGCTGCAGGTAGGCGAGGTCCCCTCCCCTGGCCTTTCGGGGCAGGTCGTGACTCCAGGCAAAGACATCGTGGTATTCGCGGATGCCGAGGGTGGCGCCGCGGGCCGACCATCCTTCGATGAGGTCCTCCAGCGTGTAGCCCCCGCGGATGAAGCTGGTGGCCACGCTGACGACCACGCGCGGATGGGCGGCGATGCTCGGGGGCGGGCTGTGTTGGTTGTAGGCGTAGATGCCGACGACCTTCGGTCCCAACCCGATGGCGTTGATCGCCTCGGCCACCTGGTTGGCGAGGGTGAGAACGCGGTCGCTCACGGAGCCCAGGCGGGCGCAGTCCGGGCACTCGCACCAGTTGGCGCCGTCGGAGGGATCCAGGGAGATGCTGTCGAGTTCCGGCTGCGCGCGGAGCAGTCGTACGGCATGGTCCACGACCGTCCGCCGCAACGCGGGGTTGCCGATGCAGAACTTGATGTTGCCGCGGCCGTCCACCTGCCCGGCCAGGCGGCGTTGCCCGTCCACCAGCGCGTAGTACTCCGGATGGCTGGCGAAGATGTCGGCGTTGGCCCGGATGATGGCATCGTAGGCGTGCCCGGTGTTCAGCACGAAGGAGGACTCGACCCGGTTCCGCAGCCGCCAGCGCTGCCACAGGGCCCGATCGCTCCAGGGGGCCCCCCGAGGGGCTTCCCGGGTGACGAAATCGGGCCGCTCCAGGGCCTCCACGGAGATTGCCAGTTCCGGCCGTTCGGGTACGACCTCCCAGGTGTCGGTGAGGAAATAGAGCCGGTAGCCCAGGCGATGGAGGAGGTCCCAGACCGCCAGATGCACGGCCAGTTCGCCGGCCCCGAGGACATGGACCCCCGCCGGATGGGAGTGCAGCAGGTAGTCGTCGCGGCGGAAAGGGTCTCCGGGCCGGAAGGCATCGGTTTCCGTCAGGCGAGGAAAGTCGGTAGGGACTCCCACGGCGATTCCCGTCGTCCCGTCGCCGGTCTCCACCTCGAAGCGCGCTCCCGAGATCCGGCCCAGGAATTCCGCCAGTTCCCCGGCCGCCGTCCGCGTGCGTTCCGAGGCGCCCGGGCTGACGATGACCGGCAGCAGGGCCTTCCCGCCGGCGGCCAGGCGCGTCTCCGCGGCAACGACAGTCGTGGACATGACCGCCAGTAGGGACCCCAGCACGGCCATCGCGCCTCTTCTGCCTCCGTTCACAACGGCTTCCTTTCGCCTGACCTTGCCCAGAAAGGTCTGCACGCCTCCGATGAGTGTATCCGGCAACGTGAGGCGTGCAAGCCGCGGTGGGAAGGCTGAAAGGGCAGCCTGGACGAGCGCTGGTCCAGGGCTGTTTCGAGATTCCAACGCCGCCGCCGGGCTTGTCCCGGTAGAGCGCCGATCGGAGGGCGGGGAGGGGGCGCTGCCGCGCTCCCTCACCCCGAATCGGCGCTCCACTGCCGCAAGGGCAGTGGCGGCGGGAAGCGATTCGCCGGATCTTGGCACAGCCCCGGCGCTGGTCGGGTTGCTGTTGCAGGCAGTGCGGCTACGGTGCTGGAGGGCCCCCTCCCCCGTAGGAGCATGCAGATGCGGACACCGACAGGGTTGATGCTGCCCATCTGCGCCGGGCTGACCGTGCACGTGGGCGGGCAGGACCCGAGGCCACGACGGGACACGCCCGGTCATCTTCGGCGGACGGTCGCGCGCCACAGGGTAGGAATCGATTGCAGCAGTCAGGACACATCGCCATGAGAGACAGGGATCTTTCCTGCTTCAAAGCCTACGACATTCGCGGGCGTGTTCCAGACGAGCTTGACGAGGAGCTGGCCGAGGCTATCGGTCGGGCCTATGCGGCCGAAACCCAGCCCCGCGGCCCGGTCGCCGTCGGATACGACATCCGCCTGAGCAGTACTGCCCTGGCGGCAGCCCTGATTCGGGGGTTGAACGGGGCCGGCATCGACACCTGCGACATCGGTCTCTGCGGCACGGAGATGGTCTACTTCGCGGCGGCGCAGCCGGGGCTGGGCGGCGGCATCATGGTCACGGCCAGCCACAATCCGGCGGAGTACAACGGCATGAAATTCGTGCGCGGGAGTGCCGTCCCCATCAGCGGCGACACCGGCCTGGAGGGGATGCGTGCGAGGATCGGTTCCGGCCGTTGGCGCCAGCCCGCCGCGTCCGGGCGGAACACGCGCCGGGATGTGACGGAGCCCTACACGGCCGCCCTGCTGTCGATGGTGAACAGGGAAGCCCTGAAGCCGCTGCGCGTCGTGGTCAATGCGGGTAACGGCGGAGCCGGCCCGGTCGTCGACGCCCTGGCGCCGGCCCTCCCCTTCGAGATGATCCGCCTGCACCACGATCCCGATGGCACCTTCCCGCACGGGGTCCCCAACCCGCTGCTGCCGGAGAATCGGGGGGCCACGTCGGACGCGGTGCGTGCCCATGGGGCTGACTTCGGGGTGGCATGGGACGGGGATTTCGACCGCTGCTTCTTCTTCGACGGGAACGGCGACTTCGTCGAAGGCTACTACATCGTCGGGCTGCTGGCGGAACAACGCCTGCGGCGATGTCCCGGGGCCAGGATCGTCCATGATCCGCGCCTGACCTGGAACACCATCGATGTCGTGACCCGCGCCGGGGGCGTACCGCTGCAGCACAAGACCGGACACGCCTTCATGAAGGAACGGATGCGCCGCGAAGACGCACTCTACGGCGGCGAGATGTCGGCACACCATTACTTCCGCGAATTCGCCTACTGCGATTCGGGCATGATCCCGTGGCTGCTGCTGGCGGAACTCCTCAGCGGCGACGGGCCAGGCCTCTCGGAACGGGTGGCGGAACGGATGCGGCTCTTCCCCTGCAGCGGCGAAATCAACCGGGGAGGACTCCCCGACCCCGCCGCCGTCGTCTCCCGGGTCCGGAGCATCTACGAGAGCCGGGCCAGCCACGTAGACGAAACCGACGGGATCTCGATGGAGTTCGGCGAGGGCTGGCGCTTCAACCTGCGCCAGTCCAACACGGAACCCCTGGTCCGCCTCAACGTCGAGGCGCGTGGGAACCGGGACCTCATGGAACAACGCACCCGGGAGATCCTGGCCCTCATCGACCGGGACCGCTGAGCCGGCCGGATTGGGGACCGCCTCAAGGCGGTACTACGAACCTGGGAATGCGCTGGAGACGAGGCTTGTAGTACCGGCTTCAGCCGG
>JAFGRS010000351.1 GCA_016935045.1 Lentisphaeria bacterium
ACGATCAGTACTCGTTGGGCGGTTCCAGGGCAATCGACAGATCGTCGAGGTGGATGACCTGCTGCCTGCTCCCCTGGGCCACGAATCCCAGCCAGTCCAGACGGCGGAAGCCGGACCCGGGGAAGGTCAGGCCGGGAAAGCGTTCCGCGGTCCCATCGGCACGCATCACCTCGAGGTCGAAACGTCCGTCCGCCCGTGTGCCTGCCCCGAAACGGAAGGCCAGCACGGTCCACGTACCCGTCTCCATCGAGGCAAGCTCGCGCTCGCCGTGGCGAATGCCGGCCCCCGCCGTGAGGACCACACTCGGACCCACCGCGTAGCCCGATGCCCGGGACTCGTCCCGCCCCTCGATCTGTAGCGACGCCCCCGTGTCGAGACAGACGGCGACCCGAACCAGGCACACCCCCTCGTCCAGGGCAGGAGCATAGAACAGATACGGGTAGAAGGACTTGGCGAGTCCGGGTACCTTCACGTAGCGGATGCTTCGACGCCCGGAAGCCGCGTTGCCCTCCGCCACCCGGATGGTGGCGCCACGGCCGGCGTCCTCCCCCTGGACAGCGGCTCCAACCGGGGGTTCGCCGATGGGCGTGTTCTCGCAGTCGTCGCGGATGGGGTTCGGGGGCCGCCGGGGCAGATCCATTGCCAGCATGGGATGGGGGATGGCCGCCGGGGCCGCCGCGGCAAGGTCCCGGTAGGCTGCCGCCGGCCCCGCCGCCGCCGCCCGTTCGCGGGGGAAGGCGGCATCCCGGGGCGTGAGGTCGAAGGTGTTGTCCACCCAGGTGTGTCCTTCGGGGGTGTTCTGGTTGTGACGCACGGGTTTCCCGGAGGTCGCGTAGACGATGTTGTGCTCGATGCGGAAGCCCTTGCTGCCCTGGTCCAGGAAGAAGCCGTTGTTCGGTGCCCGACCGGCGAAGATGCTGCGGTGCACGTCGTGCACCAGGTTGCCCCGCAGGACCATTCCGGGCTGGAAGCCGAGGCTGTAGAAGCCGCCGCCGTCGGCCAGCAGCATCATGGCGTCGTGGATGTGGTTGTACTCGAAGGCATTGTCCCGGCAACTGCTGGGGGTATCGTTCCACACCCAGCCGCAGGAGACGGCGCTGTAGGGGAAACGGCGGACCAGGTTGTGGTGCACCCGGGTGCCCTGCGCGATCCCGACCCAGATGCCATGGGCCGAGAAATGAACCAGACCCCCGTCCGAAATCAGATTGCTGGCGATCTCGTTGCCCGTCGGCAGCACGGGAGGAGCGGCATGGGCCTGCGTGACCCCCACCAGGACACCCCCTCCCCCAAGATCATGGAAGACATTCCCGAGGACCCGGTTGTCGCAACACCCGCGCCCCAGTCGCAGGGCATAGGCATCGAGATGCTCGAAACGACAGCGCTCGAAGCAGCACTGCCGCACAAAGGCGGCCTCGACGGCGGCAGGCAGATCGATCATCCCCTGACCGGAGCTGTACCCGGATTCCGGAAGCAGCCAGTGGGTGTGCTGGAAGGCGAGCCCCTCGAAACGGACGTGTTCCAGCCAGGAACCGGCTTCGGCGTCCCCCTGCAGTTCGAGGAGTTGCGTCCGCTGCGGCACGACTGCCTGCATCCCCCGCAGGTCCTCTCCCGGCAAGGCACGGTAGCGGACCCTGGCGGCAGCGGTGTCGACGAAGAAACGCCCGGGTTGTCCGAAGTCCTCCCGGGCATTCTCGACGTAGTAGGGATTGCGTCCGCCCTGCCACCAGTGCCCGATGCGGTAGACCGGGAACCCCGTGAAGCGCACGACATGCTCCGCCATGTCCACCTCCCGGACGCGCAGGCGGGAAGCGGACCAGTCGTGCAATGCCACCACCTCCACCTCGCCGAGGTTCGCAAAGGGCACAATGTCCTCCGGGAAGAAGCGGAACTCGTCCTGGCTGCGGCGGTGTGCCATGGTGGCGCCGGCCCGGGTCGGGGCCGAGGTGAGACCCGCGATGACAAAAGCGCCCCGGTCCGGCCGGAACCGCCGCCGCCACTCGCCCCCGGGCAGGGCCAGGAACAGGCTCCGAAAGGGCGCCGGACCGGCGAGGAACGAAGGCAGGGGTGCTTCCCAGGTGCCGGGCTCCACCTCGTGCCAGTCCGGAATCGGACAGCCCGCACTGAGGACCGGCCTCTCCCCGGCTTCCGCCTGCCAGACCGTCGGAGAACCCGCCGTGCCGCTGTCGCGGGCATCCAACCGCAGCGGCTCCTGCAGGAAGTACACGCCCCCGCGCAGGCGGATCGTGACCGGGCCGGTCCGTCCGTCCCCGTCCGCCCGCAGCCCGCGCACCGCGTCCCGAGCCCGGGCGGGGGTGGCGAAGGGACCGTCGGTGCGGGCGGGATCTGCCTCGCGCAGGCGGCCGGACCAGGCATCGTTCCCGCCCGGCGCCACGTAGAAGACCTCGGCAGCCATGGCCGCCGCTCCCGTCGCCAGGGCCGTAACCGCCGCCGCAAGGTGCGTAGAGATTCCCATCGTCCGTTCTCCCAGCCTGCCGAACCGCGGCCTGCCGCCGGCGTCCGTCCGTTGCCGGATACGATCAGCGGCCGCTGCGCAGGTCGTACAGGGTGTTGCCGATGCGCCGTGCGGCGGCGACGATTTCGGGGTATGGGCTGTCGCACTGGTCCACGAAGCCGATCTGGTAGTTTTCCCCGTCCCCACGGCCGGTGACGGGTTGGTCGGCGAACTGGAACCAGTGCGTGCCCACGATGAGTGGGTTGCGCAGGGCGCCCTCGACATAGGCCTGGTACAGCTCGGCCCGATGGCCCTGGTCCCTGGCCTCCCGCAGACCGGTGTGGAACATGCCCCGATCGAGGGCCCCGAAGTGGAACTCGCCGATGATCACGGGCCGGTCGGCAGCGTCCGGCAGTCGCAATCCCGCAACGCTGTACTCGTAGCGATTGTAGCTGACCACGTCGCAGAACCGGATGGCGGCACGGACAGCCCGGTCGTTGACCCAGGCAAAGCGGCAGCCAAGGTAGAGATGGTGCGGCGCCACGGCAGCCAACTCCTCCTTGACCGTCCGGAAATAGGTCTCCGCGGTGGCGGTGTAGAAGCTGCTCAGGTCGTCCCGTGCCTTCTCCCGGTCGGGCAGATCCTGGCTGGACAGCAGATCCTCCCAGGCGGCGTGCGCGGTCCCCCAGACCTCGTTGAGCCGGCCGATGGAATCGTACCTCTGCCGCAGGCGGGCGACGAATTCCCGCTTCGCCGCCTGCCCGGCCGGACTGGCCAGAGCCGCCAGTGCCAGCGACAACTCGTCGCCCCAGGCCAGCTCGTTGTCCACGAAAAACCCGATGCACCAGGGATCCGCGGCCTCCTTCGCCTTGCCCCGGAGCTGCTCGGCCAGCTTGGCCCGGAAACCGGGATCGAACACATCGTGGAACTTGCCCCAGTACCCTTCCGAACCCGCCAGCACCGGGCCGCCGATGTGGACTGTGGCCACGTAGGGGGTACGCCCGGCCCCATACACCTCCGCCGAAGACCAGTTGGCAATGGTGTTGAGTCCCCAGCTCCGCAGCCGCAGGTGGCAGAGGTCCGACCAGGCCGCCTGCCAATCCGGACCGTACTTCCGCGACAGGTTGGCGCGGTAGAAGTCGAAGGTGTCGAAGGGGGTTTTCCCCTTGTAGTACCCGTGGGGGGCCCACCCACCCTTGCCGTAGAACGTGCCCAGGGGGCCTTCCCGGTCGGGCAGACTCTGGAAGTAGTGTTCCCGGTCCGTGATCCCGGTGGCCGAGTAGGCGTTGACGCAATCGACGCCATGGGACCAGAAGAGCCTCCCCTCCGGGTCCACCAGCCACCAGCGCCCATCCCGCTTTTCGACCCGGAAGAACCCCGTCGCTTCGAGCTGGGGGCCCGCCGCCCAGCCACCATACCGGTTGCGCTCCCCCGGACCGGGATGGGACCCGAGTTCCCGCGCCTCGGCCTGCCGCCGGCGAGCCAGTTCCTCCTCCCCGTGTACCTTTCCCGGCCAGTCGGCGTGGACGAACTGCCCCAGCCCATCGATGAAGGGGAAAAACCCCTCGGCGTCACGGCTCTCGGTCGGCTCCTCGGCCTCGATGGCGTGGATGACGAACTCGTGGTCCTCCCGGGGCTTGGGCACGAAGACGATGATCTGGACGATGTTGTCCGGGGCAATGGCCGGCTTGCCGGGCGTGCCCCGCATGCCGACGATCTCCACGTCACCCCTGAGCGTCCAGCGGGTGGCGCTCAGGCGGGCCCGGATGGTCTGCGTGGTGCCCGCCTCCACGGACTGCACCACCTGCACGCAGTTGCGGGCGCCGTCGCCGCCGGGATTGTCGATGCGGAAGCCAACCTCGACGCGGTTGCCGCCGGTGTTCGTCACCGCCATGCGCAGGGTCCGGAAACCGGTCACATCCCACCGCCCCGCGGCCGGCTTCAGGGTGATGCCCGGCCAGGCTTCGGCGTGGCCGCTGCGGATGCGCAGACCGGCTCCCAGAGCCGTGTCGACCGTCTCGATGGTCACGTCCCGGACCTCGACGGCCGCCGTGTCGAAGGGAGGTCCGAAGTCCACCAGCGTCCTGCCATCCTGTGCCATGGTCACTCCTCCCGCAAACGCCGCACCCACCGCGATGCAGACCACCAGCCGCGCATACGCTTGCATTCGCCGTCCTCACCTGTACCCGGTCCTGACCGGGGGAACCGGAATGCGCCGGCGCAGAAGCCGCAGCAGCGCCTCGATGCCGCCCGGCTGGGAGAATGGCAACCGGAACATCCGGACGCTGCCCGCAGGCAACGCCGCCGCAACGACATCATCCCCACTGTGTCTGTACCAGCCACGCCCATACCGTAGACCATGGGTACGCGTTTGGCGAGAACGGCGCACCCCATCGGCAAACGCCCCCCCGCGACCGGAAAACACGCCCCGCCGCCGGCCCTGCCCCCTCGTTTTCCGGACAGGCCGGAGGCTGCCCCGGCCGGAAAACACCCCCCCGGCGGCGCGGGACGAGTGCCCGTTTTCCGGACGCGCCAGCCCGCACCCTGGCCGGAAAACGGTGTCCGAGGTTTGGCGTCGGAGGAGGGTGTTTTCCGGCCTGGCGGGTGTGCCGTGCGTCCGGAAAACAGTGCCTTGGCAGGCAGTCCTCGACACCGCTTATCCCGACGCACAAAGGAGTCCCTTGGCGTGATTCGGTGCCGTTTCGCCAGGGAACCGCACCTCCTGACCAAAGCAGAAAGGACGGTGTTCAGCGGTCCCTGGGCACCCGCAAAGCACCGTGCCTCCATCTCCGGCCTCCCTCGGCAGTTCCCGTGCCCATGTGCCCTTCCCAGAAAGGAACAGCCCTGTGTCCATGGTTGGGTCGGTTGACTCCCGGGCTTGCGGGCGTAGAGTGTGTCTTTCCTGTACGGCTCCAGAACACGATGCAGGAGGTCGGAGATGCCGATAGCAGCACCCTCGCACGACACCCCGGGCAGCCGGGCCACCACCCCTCTCACCCGGCGCGGTTTCCTTGCCGGCGCTGCCGGGACCGGGGCCATGCTGGCGATGCCCGCGATCATTCCCGCTTCCGCCTTGGGGCGGGACGGCGCCGTGCCCCCGAGTGAACGCATTCTACTGGGCGGCATCGGTCTCGGCGGACGCGGCACCGGGGACCTCAACTGGATGATGGCCGAGAAGGATGTCCAGTTCGTCGCCATCTGCGACATCCGCAAATCCCGCCGCGAAGCCATCAAGAAGATGGCCGATGACCGCTACGGGAACAAAGACTGCGCCATGCACCGGGACATCCGCGAGTTCCTCGCCACCCGCACCGACATCGACGCGGTCCTCATCGCCACCGGCGACCGCTGGCACGCCCTCGGGTCCGTCATGGCCATGCGCGCCGGGAAGGACGTCTACTCCGAGAAGCCCTCCTGCATGACCATCGCCGAGGGTCAGGCCGTGGTGGAGACGGCCCGACGCTACGGCCGCGTCTACCAGACCGGTACCCAACGGCTCAGCGAGGGCAAGTTCATCTTCTGCATCGAGGCCGCCCTCAACGGCCTTCTCGGCGACGTCCACACGGCCTACGCACACATCGCGCCCTGGGACAACGCCACCATGAGCCACGACTGGCGGCCGGCACAACCGGAACCCCCCAAGGAGGAAGCGGACTGGGACGCGTGGCTGGGCCCGTGCCCCTGGCGCCCCTTCCACTCCGCCTACATCGGTGGCGGCTGGCGCGGCTACTACGACTTCCACACCAGCTGCATCGGCGAGTGGGGGGCACACACCTTCGCCCAGGCCCAGGCCGGACTCGGGACCCTCGATACCTCCCCGATACACTACGCCTATGTCAACAACACCACCGGAGACGGCATGGTGACCACCTTCGCCAACGGCAAGCGCATGGTACTGTCCCGCGGCAATGCCTACTGGCGCGGATCCTGCGGCATGCGCTTCGACGGCGACAAGGGCTGGGCCGCCGCCGCCGACGGCTACTCGAAACCGGACGTTTCTTCCCCGGCACTCCTCGGGGAGTTCAACAAGATCGTACACGGCTACACGGCGCGGACCCAGCGTGCCACGAACCACGTCCGCAACTTCTTCGACTGCGTGCGCTCCCGGCGTCTGACGGTGGCCAATCCCGAGGTGATGTACAACTCCATGGCAACCGTCCACGCGGCCAACATCTGCATGTGGCTCAAGCGCGACCTGCGCTACGACCCGCAGAAGGCGGAGTTCATCGGCGACCCGGAAGCCAACCGCCTCCGTGCCCGCGCCATGAGGGAACCGTGGATCATCTGACGAACCACCCCTGTCCCGGCAACGTCCGGCCGGCGACAGACCCATACCTACGGAAGGAGTCACGACCGATGAGATACGCCGCCCGGATCCCCCACTTCGTTCTGGCGTCCACCCTCCTGATCACCATCGCGGCGCGGGAACTGCGCGCGGCCGAAGCCGCCAACAGCGCCGAAGAAGCCCGGCTCACCGCCGTGCTCAAAGGCGACGCCGGCCGCAAGGAAAAAGCCGATGCCTGCCGCGAACTGGTACGCGTCGGGGGCCCCGCCGCCGTCCCGGCACTGTCCGCCCTCCTGGGCGACACGGAACTCGCCCACATGGCCCGCTATGCACTCGAACCCATCGACAGCCCGGCCGTCGACGCGGCCTTCCGGGACGCTCTCGGCCGCCTTCAGGGCCTGCCCTTGGTGGGTGTGATCGGCTCCGTCGGGATGCGGCGCGACGCGGAGGCCGTGCCCGTACTCGGGAAACACCTCGCGGCCCCGGATCCCATGGTCGCCGCGGCCGCGGCCCGCTCCCTGGGCCGGATCGGTGGGATCGCTGCCGCCACGCTCCTCGAAGAAGCCGTGCCCAGGGCCGCCGACGCCTGGCGCCTGGACCTCTACGAGGGCATCTGCCGTTGCGCCGAATCCCTCGCCAAGGAAGGCCAGACGCAGCGCGCCATCGCCCTCTACGACCGCCTCCGGGCCCTGGACCCGGCCCCGCCCCACCAGGTGCGCACGGCCGCACTGCGCGGCGCCATCCTGCTGCGCGGGGAGGCCGGACTGCCGCTGCTCCTCGATGCCCTCCGCGGACCCGACAAACCCCTGGTCGCCGCCGCTGCCCGGACAGCCATCGAGATGCCGGGAACAACCGTGACGACAGCCCTCGCCAACGCCCTGGAAGCCCTTACCCCGGACACCCAGGTGCTGGTGTGCCTGGCCCTGGGAGTGCGCCATGACCCCGCTGCCATGACCGCCCTGGCCGCCCTGGCCCGGAAAGGCGAAACCGCCTCCCGCGTGGCAGCCGTGCGCGCCATGCCCGAGATCGGCGCGCCCGCCGCGGTCCGACTCCTGCTCACCCTCCACGACGATGCCGAAAGGCAGGTTGCGGAGGCCGCCCGGGATGCCCTCGCGGGCATGGCCGGAGGCGAGACCGACGCGGCACTGCTCGGCATGCTTGCCGACGGGGACGCGGCCACGCGCTTCCTTGCCATCGAGCTTCTCGGCCAACGTCGCGTCACCGCGGCCATCCCGGGTCTGCTGAAGGCGGCCGTCTCCGACGAGGAACGCAACCGCCTGGCCAGTCTGAAGGTCCTCCGTGACCTCGCCGGACCGCAGGAGTTCCCGGCTCTGCTCCGCCTGCTGCTCGCGAACCCGCCTCCGGCACAGCTCCGCGGCGCCGAAGACGCCCTCGCGGCCATCTGCGTGCGGGAAGCCAGGCCGGAACCGGGCGCCGTGGTCATCCGCAAGGCCGTCTACGGCGACCTGCCGGACGGCAAACAGAAGGACGTGACGGACCGGGTCGCCGCCATGGTCAAAGCCGGTTCCCTTACCATCGACGCCAGCAACAGCAACTTCGGCGATCCGGTCCAGGGGACCGTGAAGAGCCTCCGGGTCGAGTACGCCGTCGAGGGGCGCGTCGGGGTGCTCTCCGCCCGGGAGAACGACAGCGTCACCATCCTGGCCGGGGCCACGCCGCGGGCCCTGGTCGATGCCCTCTGCGAAGCCCTGAAGGGCGCCGCTCCCGAACCCACCGTGGCCCTCCTCAGAGTGCTTCGGGCGGCCCGCGGCGACAAGGCCCTCGCCACCGTGCGCGCCGCCACCGGAGACCCCCGCGAAGCCGTGCGCGAAGAAGCCGTCTCCATCCTCTGCGGCTGGCAGGGAACGGAGGTGTTGCCCGACCTCCTGGCGCTGGTCCGGACCCCGCCCAATCCCAAGGCGGCAATCCTGGCCCTGCGCGGCTGTTTCCGGCTCATCCCCCTCGAAGACGCCCCCCCGGCCCGCAAAGTCGCCGCCCTGGACGAAGTGCTCGCGCTCTGTACGCGCCCCGAGGAAAGGCGCCTCGGCATCGCCGCCCTGCAGAGCATGCCCTCGCCGGAAGCCCTGGCCCGCGTGCTGCCCTTCCTCGAGGACGCCGCCCTGAAGGAGGAGGCCTGCCTGGCGGTCCTCTCCGTCGCCGCAGCCATGGAAGGATCTCACCCGGATGCCGTGAAGGCGGCCCTCCAGCGGGTGGCCGACAGCAGCGGCAACAAGGACACTGCCCGACGCGCCAGGGACCTCCTTGCGAAGATCGGGAAGGGCAAGTAGAACCGCCTGGAGCGCCCGCGTCCTCGCGGGAAGACCTAAGGGCCCGCGCGGAAATGACTTCCCATTTTGCTGCAGCCGATCCCGATTCCTGGCAAGGCGTGAGCGCAGCGGGCATACCCGCAGTGGTACGTCCCGA
>JAFGRS010000352.1 GCA_016935045.1 Lentisphaeria bacterium
AGGCCTCAGTCAAACCCGCGAGTGCCCGCGCGGCCGCGGGCGTTCCATCCCCCTGGAGCGCGAGCGTACCGCGAGCATCCCTGCGTTCCCCCTGGAGCGCGAGCGTACCGCGAGCATCCCTGCGTTGACTGAGGCATTACCCCCCGCAGGGCAGCCGTGGAATACGGAGGATCGCGCGGCGAGAGGGGCTTTTTCTGCAGGGAGGCGAGGCCCAGCCCTTGACCGTCCAGGGCCGGGACCCTATGCTTCCGGGATGCCGGTGCGGGTGACGTCGATCTCCGGAACACCGGAGTGCTGCGGCGGGACATTGCGGGGTGCACCATGCTGAAGATTGCCATGCAAGTGGGTCTGATCCCGGGCCAGACGATCCGGGACAAGCAGCTCTGGGCCGCGGACCATGGGGTGGAGGGAATCGAGGTCAGCCACGGCAACTACTCCTTCGACCGTTTCGACCAGGCCAGGAAGGACTTCGAGGCCAGCCCCGTACCCCTGGTCTCCTTCTGCGGCAACCCCAGCTTCGATTTCCTGGACCCGGACCCGAAGAAGCGGCGCGCGAGCATCGAGCAGTGCCGGCAGACCCTGGTGTTCTGCGGCTCCATGGGCATGGTCGGCCAGATCGTGCCGCCCATCTTCGGGGGGCCGCGCATCCCAGACCTCTCCCCGCTGAAGTCCGCCGTCGAGCTGGAGAAGGAACTCCTCACCGCCGTCTGCCGGGAGTTGGGGGCAGCCGCCGCCGAGGCAGGCACGCTGCTCCTCCTCGAACCCCTCAACCGCTACGAAGAACACCTCCTCCGCCGGCAGGCCGCCGGAGTGGAGATCATCGAACGCTGCGGGCAGGCCGCCGTCGCCCTCATCTCGGACTTCTTCCATATGCATATCGAGGAAACCTCGACGCCCAATGCCTTGCGCGCGGCAGGACGGCACGTCCGCCACCTGCACCTGGCCGACAATACCCGGATGGAACCCGGCACCGGGGACATCGACTTCACTGCCGGGTTCCGGGCCCTCAAGGACATCGGCTTCGACGGCTTCATGGCCTACGAGTGCGGCGTCTCGGGACCGGATCGGGCAGCCTCCCTGGTGAAGAGCCTGGACTACGTGCGCGACTGCATCGCCCGGGCATAGCGAACCTGCGTCGCCCGGAACCACGGTTCCGCCGCGCCGGCAGCGGGCAATGGCCGGATGCACTCAGCGGAAGGGTTTGACCGGTCGTTGGCCATGCCGCCGACGCAGGACAAGGAGCACACCACCATGCGTACCCAGACACTCCCTCGCCGACCGCACCGCATCTCCGCCGGCGCCCTGCCACTGGCTGGGTGCCTGGCCTGCCTTGCCTACTCCCTGGCCCTGGCGCCTGCCATGACCCTCGCGCAGCCGGCGCCGGGCACGTGGGTCAGCCTCTTCAACGGCAAGGACCTGACCGGATGGGTCCCGAAGATCGCGGGGTACGAACTGGGAGACAACTTCGGCAACACCTTCCGGGTCGAAGAAGGGCTCCTAAAGGTGGGCTATGATCACTATGAATCGTTTGGCGGCAAGTTCGGTCATCTGTTCTACGACAAGCCATTCTCGAACTACATCCTGCGGATCGAGTACCGGTTCGTAGGCGAGCAGGCTTCCGGGGGGGCGGGATGGGCACGCCGCAACAGTGGCGTGATGATCCACGGCCAGTCGCCGGAAAGCATGCGCAAGGAGCAGAGCTTCCCCGTCTCCATCGAGGTCCAGTTCCTGGGAGGCCTGGGTACGGGGAACCGCTCCACGGCCAACCTGTGCACGCCGGGGACGAACGTGGTGATGGGGGGCGAGCTGGTGACACGTCACTGCACCTCGTCCACCTCCAAAACGTACCACGGCGACCAGTGGGTGACGGTGGAAATCGAGGTGCACGGGAACGGGAAGATCACGCACCGGATCGAGGACGAAGCGGTCCTGGAGTACGAACAGCCCCAGTTGGACCCCAAGGACGGGGATGCGGCCAAGCTCGTGAAGGATGGCGATCTCATGCTGCGCGGGGGAACGATCTCGCTGCAGTCGGAAAGCCATCCGATCGAGTTCCGCAAGGTCGAGATCATGCTGCTGGACAAGTGACCGGAGGGACCGGAAGGGACTCCGTGGCCACCATGCTCCGAACACCTTACCCGGCGCAAGCGGAATGGACACCACAGGCAGCCTGAAGTTAGGTCGCGCGAGCCGAGCGCGACTCTTTCCCGGATTGCGCCGATCGGCTCGTGTCGTCGGCCGATGAGTCATCCCGGAAGGTGACCGCGCCGGCGTCACCAGGCAACCGGACAGCATGGTCCGTACCGCCCCCCCCCGGGGGAATGCGGGAAGGAATCGACGCGATGATGGAACACATGGTTCTTCCCGGTCTGTGCCTGGCGTTGCTGGGGGCGGCGCGGGCCGCGGGTCCAGAGCAGGTCTTCTACGTCGCCACCGACGGCAACGACCGCTGGAGCGGGTGTCTGCCGCACGCCAACGCTGCCCGTACCGATGGTCCCGTTGCCTCCCTGGCGGGGGCGCGGGACGCGGTCCGGCGGTTCCGGACCGAAGCGGGGCGGGAGCATCCGGTTCGGGTCCGCATCGCGCCGGGGCGGTATGCGCTTCGGGAAGCCGTGGCGTTCGGGCCGGAGGACGGTGGTGTGGCCGGCTCTCCGGTGGTCTACGAGGCCGCGGATCCCGGCGACCGACCGCTGTTCAGCGGTGGCCAGCGCATCGAGGGCTTCCGGGACCAGGGCGAGGGGATCTGGTCCGTGCACCTCCCCGAAGTCGCCGCGGGGGAGTGGTACTTCGAGCAGCTCTGGGTCCAGGGCCGTCGCGCCACCCGTGCCCGTTCCCCCAACCGCTTCACCTACCACGTGGCGGAAAGGCTCGGCACCGAGATCAACCCGGCGACGGGGCAACCCGAGGACTTCTCCTGCCGAGGTTTCCGGGCCGATGCGGCCGACATGGCCCCCCTCACCCGCGTGCCCCCGGACCGCCTGCACGAGGTCACCCTCGTCGCCTACCACTCCTGGGAGACGTCGCGCTCGCGCCTGGCCGCGGTGGACGCGGCGAACTCCCGGATCCTGCTGACGGCGCCCATCCCGTGGGGATTCAACCGCTGGGGCAACGGACAGCGCTATCACCTGGAGAACTTCCGCGAGGCACTGGACGAGCCCGGAGAATGGTACCTGGACCGGGACGGAACCCTCTCCTACATCCCGTTGCCCGGGGAAGACCCAACGACCGCCGAAGTGGTGGCGCCCGCGGGGGCGCCGGACGCCCTGCGCATCACCGGGGACGCGGCCGCAGGCATGACGGTGGAACACCTCACATTCCGCGGACTGTGCTTCGCTCACGGGCAGTACATCCTGCCCCCGGGGGGGCACGCCGATGGCCAGGCCGAGGTGACCGTCCCGGCCGTGATCCTGGTGGAGGGAGCGCGCCGGGTGGTCTTCGAAGACTGCGACGTGCGCCATGTCGGCCTGTACGGACTCTGGTTCCGCCGCGGCTGCAGGGACTGCGCGGTCCGAAGGACGCGTTTCGAGGACTTGGGCGCCGGCGGAGTCAAAATCGGGGAGGGGTGGGGTGTGGACCTGGCCGACCCGGCGGTGCACACGGGACACATCACGGTGGACAACTGCATCATCCACGCAGGAGCGCGCATCCATCACGGGGCCATCGGCGTCTGGATCGGCCACAGCGGCGACAACCAAGTGACACACAACGACATCAGCGACCTGTTCTACACCGGCGTGTCCGTGGGCTGGACGTGGGGTTACGCGGAAACCCTCTCCCAGCGCAACCGGATCGAGTTCAACCACATTCACCACCTCGGCTGGGGCATGCTCAGCGACATGGGCGGCGTCTACACCCTCGGCTGCGCCAAGGGAACCAGCGTCAGCCACAACCGCATTCACGACATCTATTCCTACGACCGCTACGGCAGGGGAGGCTGGGGGCTCTACAACGACGAGGGTACCTCCGAAATCACCATGGAGAACAACCTGGTGTACCGCGTGAAGACCGGCACCTACCACCAGCACTACGGCCGGGAGAACATCGTGCGCAACAACATCCTGGCCTACAGCATGGACGGGCAGATCCAGCGATCCCGCATCGAGGACCACATCTCCTTCCGCTTCACCAACAACATCGTCTACTGGGACCAGGGCGAACTGTACACGGCAGGCGGGGGGTTCCGGGACGACAACGTGGTCTCCGAGAGCAACCTCTACTGGAATGCATCCGGTCGGCCGGTCACCTTCCACGGCGAAACGCTCGATGCCTGGCAGGCCAGGGGCAAGGAGAAGGGCTCCGTGGTGGCGGACCCCCTGTTCGTGGACGCAGCCAAGGGGGACTTCCGCCTGCGTCCGGACTCCCCCGCCGCACGCATCGGCTTCCGGCCCTTCGATCCCGGCCGGGCCGGTCTCTATGGAGATCCGGAGTGGGTGGCGGCGCCCCGAGGCTTCGTCTTTGCCGAGGTCGCCTTCGCACCTCCACCCCCTCCCCCACCGCCGCTGGATCTCGAGGACGACTTCGAGATCACACCCGTCGGCGCTCCCCCGGGCCGCGTCGGACAGTGCATCACCGAAAACAGGGGCGATGCCATCGCCGTCAGCGCCGAAACCGCGGCCTCCGGCAACCACTGCCTGAAAATCACCGACGCACCCGGCCTGCAGCACGCCTACAACCCCCACTTCGCCTACCTGCCAAACCACACGACGGGAGAATCACGCTGCCGCTTCCACATGCGCATCGAGCCGGGGGTGCGGATGTACCACGAGTGGCGAAGCTGGGACGTGGAGCCCTACCGTGTCGGCCCCAGTGTCTGGATCGAGGACGGCCTGCTCAAGGTCGGCGGCAAGGAACTGCTGCGGCTCCCGACCGCATCCTGGTTCCACGTCGAGGTGGCCGCCAAGGTGGGCTCGGAAGCCGACGGGACGTGGACGCTGATCGTGACGCTGCCGGAGCGGAAACCCCGCCGCTTCGAGGGACTCCGCGTCGGAAACCCCGACTTCCGCAACCTCACCTGGATGGGATGGAGCAGCATGGCCACCGAACATGCGGTCTTCTACCTGGACGACATCCGTATCGGGCATGATCCCTGATCTCCGGCGCCAACGGCCTACCCCAGAGCGCCTTCCCGATCGGCCGCACCCAAGCGCCCGAGCGGGACCAGTCCCTCCCCCAGCACAGAGCGCCGGAAGCCAGCGACCACGGGCCGAGCCCATGGCTTGGGCCAGGCCCCCCAAGGAGGCCGTTTTCCGGACACCCGACGCCCCCCGCGGCCGGAAAACAGCCGGCTGAGACGGGGCGTTTTCCGGACACCCGACGCCCCCCGCGGC
>JAFGRS010000042.1 GCA_016935045.1 Lentisphaeria bacterium
CCGTTCGTGTCCGTTTCCCCCTCCCCCCCGTTCGTGCCCGTTTCCCGTCCCCTTCCCCGTTTTCCCTCCCTCTCCCGAGGCGCTATGGTACACGCGGCCCGACACCGCCAGGGGCGTCCGGACGCGCGCCCGGCCGCCCGGCGGCGTGGGCCGTACAGAACAGAGGACACCCCATGAACGCCATCCCCCGTCCCGAGCACCCGCGGCCCCAGTTCGAACGTTCGGACTGGGTCAACCTGAACGGTTCCTGGACCTATCGTTTCGACCATGGCCGTAGCGGCGTGGAAGCCGGCTGGCAGGGCGCCCGGGGATACGAATCAGCCATCCGCGTCCCCTTCTGCCCCGAGAGCGCGCTCTCCGGAGTGGCCTGCACCGACTTCATCGCGGGCCTCTGGTACCACCGCCGCATCACCGTCCCGGAACACTGGCAGGGACGCGACGTCCTGCTGCACTTCGGTGCCGTGGACTACGAGTGCGAAGCCTATGTCGACGGCATCAGCGCCGGGGTCCACATCGGCGGCACGGTCAGTTTCGCCTTCGACATCACCGCCCTGGTGCGTCCGGGAGCCACCCACGACCTGGTGGTGCGAGCCTACGACGACACCCGCGGCGGGGCCCAGCCCGGGGGCAAGCAGTCTCACCGGCTGCGGAGCCATGGCTGCCATTACACCCGCACGACCGGGATCTGGCAGACGGTCTGGCTCGAGGCCGTGCCTCCCTGCGGGCTCGAAGCCGTGCATATCGTGCCGGACCTGGACGGGTCCCGTTTCCTGGTGGCGCCGTCCTTCCGCCGCGGGCGCCCGGGCCTGCGTTTCCGCGCCATCCTGAAGGACGCCGGGAAGCCGGTGGCGACCGCGGAGGGGCCGGCAGCGCCGGCGGCAGCCCTGTCCGTGCCGGTCCCCGACCCCGTGCCCTGGGCGCCGGGCAGCCCGCACCTCTACGATCTCGAACTGCAGGTCCTCGATGGCGACGCCGTGGTGGACCGCGTGGACAGCTATGCCGGCCTGCGCAAGGTGCACATCGAGGGCAACCGCGTGTTCCTCAACAACCGCCGGCTCTATCAGCGCCTGGTGTTGGACCAGGGCTTCTACCCGGACGGGATCTGGACGGCGCCCAGCGACGAGGCCCTGCGCCGCGACATCGAACTCAGCCTGGCGGCCGGCTTCAACGGGGCGCGGCTGCACCAGAAGGTCTTCGAGGAGCGCTTCCACTCCTGGGCCGACCGCCTGGGATACCTCACCTGGGCGGAATCCAGCAGCTGGGGCGGCAACCCCGACCACATTCCCTATGCCCGCAACTTCCTCTCGGAGTGGGCCGAGATCCTGCGCCGGGACCGCAACCATCCCTCGATCATCGCCTGGACCCCCTTCAACGAAACCCGCGCGTTCGCCAATCGCCTCCAGCACGCCCGCACCCATATCGACGCGTACAATCTCTGCAAGGCCCTCGACCCCACCCGTCCGGTCAACGACGCCTCGGGCTATGTCCACTCCCGCACCGACCTCTGGACCGTCCACAACTACGAACAGGACCCGGCCAAACTCGCCGCCATCCTCGAACCGGGCGAAAAGGGCGTCTGGCGGAACTTCCCGGACGTCGAACCGGCCTACACGGGACAACCCTACCTCGTCGACGAATACGGCGGCACCAAGTGGAACCCCGCCGATATGGACCGCGGACCCGAAAGCTGGGGATACGGCAATACCCCCCGCTCCATCGAGGAAGTCCACGCCCGCATCGAGGGCCTCACGGGGGCCCTCCTCCGGTACCCCCACATCTCGGGATATTGCTACACCCAGCTCACCGACGTCGAACAGGAACAGAACGGGATCTACGCCTACGACCGCTCCGAGAAGTTCGACATGGCGCGCATCCGGACGGTCTTCAGCCGCAGGCCCGACTGGAGCGAAATCTGAGGAGCGGCGAGCCGTGCGGTTCCGTGTCCCAGCCATCCTCTCCGCCGCCTCCCTGGCCACGGCCGCCGGGGCCGTTGCGGCGCCTCTCGCCTCTCGGCTCGCCGTCGAGTCGCGGCTGCCGATCTACCGCAACACCCGCACGGCCCTGTTGGTCTTCGAGCGCGCCGACCCGGGGCATAGCCTCCGCCTCACCCTGTCGTTTCGGGAGCAGACCCGGGGCAGCGTGCCCGCGGGTCCTTCGAGTGTTCTTCTCAGCGGTCCGGTTGCCAGGCACGAGGAGTCCATTGACATCGCGGCCTGGCCCGACGGCGAGTACGCGGTGGCGATCGCCGAAGCCGGCCGGGAAGACGAGGTCCTGGTGCGCGCCATCCGCAAGGAGACCATTCTGCCGCCGACGCCGCCGGACGGTCCGCTCCCGGTCGCGGGCCACAGGATCTTCCTGGTCGACGACTGGTACCTCGATCAGGTCGAGGGCCTGCGGCGGGTGGTCCATCCCGCCGAGCAGTTCCCCATCGAACCCTGGCGCGGCGCTCCCGAGTACCGTTTCATCCGCAACTCCATCCGGGAGTTCCATGTGGGGAGCGATGGGGCCTTCTACGTCCAGATCCTCGCCGAGAACACCCTCGGCGGCGCCGACGCCCGCTACTGGGCCGCCAGCCGCGACCTGCGGGACTGGGAGATCGTGCCCACACCGGCTCAGCCACACCCCGAGAGTACCTCGAGCCGCCTCGATCCGACGCCCCAGACCGCCCCGAAGAATGCCGCCTACCGCCGCTACGACCCCGCCACCGACGGCCCCGTCGACCTCGCCCAGGTCCGGGTGCGCTGGTCCGGCCTGGGGCGAGACGTCCGCTGGGGCGAGGTCCCCATCCCCTACCGCAGCCGCCTGGCCCTCTGGGAGAAGCCCAACGGGGAGGCCCTCATTCTGGGAGAACCGATCACGCGCGACAAAAGCGTCTTCCGGGACGACGAAATCGGGCGTTGGACCGATTCGAACGACAACTTCGGCAACCCCCGCCTCAGCCCGGACGGCACGGTCCTGCGCTGCCATCAGACGCGGCTTGTGCCCCGCCACGATCCCTTCCGCGTGCACTACGACAATGTCCTGGCGGAACGCATCCTGGTCACCTGGAGCACCACCGACGGCCTGACCTGGACCCCCACCACCTTCGACGCGCCGACCCTCGAAGACCCCTGGTCCACGCAGCACTACGGCGTCGACGTCTGGGAGGAGGAAAACGGCCGCCTCCAGATGGCCTACCTGCGCATCTACGATGCCCAGACCCAGCGCGTCTCCACCCACCTCGCCCACAGCCGCGACGGGCTCTGCTGGATCCGGCCTCGCGAGGGCGGCCCGTTCCTCGACAACGGCCCCCGGGGCACCTTTCACTTCGGCTACGCCATCACCACCGGAAACCGCGTCCGGACCTCCTGGAACGGCAGCGCCTACGAGCCCATGCAGGGCATCAATGTCCTGCACTTCATGTTCCTTCCGGTCTACCGGCGCCCGGATCGCTCCCAGGTGACCGCCGCGTTCCTGCAGAGGTTGCTTGGCGGGCGTCTCGCAGGCCCCAAGGGTGTCGAGACCTCCCCGGTCATGGCCTGGTTCGACTCGTGGGAGGAGATCGCGGCGGAAAGCCGCGGGCAGGTATTCACCCCGGCGCTGATGCGCTACCGCCTGGACGGCTGGATCGGCGCCCGGCCCAGCGCCGAACGCGCCGCCATCACCACCAAACCCCTGCTCGCCTCGGGAGGCCTTCGCCTCAATGCCAGGACCGACCCCGGCGGCAGCGTCCGGGTGAACGTGCTCGACGCCGAGGGCGGGGAACTGGCGCCCTACTGCGGCCCCAACGCCGCCTCCTTCCGCGGCGACGAGACCTCGGCCCCGCTGACGTGGTCCGGGGGCGCGCTCACGGAATTGCCCGGGGGGCCCTTCCGACTGCGCCTTGTCCTCGACCGGGCCGAACTCTTCACCCTGGGGTTCTGACCGCGGAAGACTCGTCCGCCCGGGCACGGATCCGGAGGCCAGGACCGCCCCGGCCGCGATTGCCCGGCGCGATTGCCTGCCGTCCGAATCCGTCCTCCCCCCCGGCCCTCGGACGGGGATTACGCCTGCTCGGATGGCCGGCGCCTGCCGTGCTTCTTCCTGGCAGCTTCCTGCGCGTCCCTGTCCGCGTCGGTGAAGGAGGCGTCCGCGCGCCTTGCCGAACGGTAGTCCGCGCAGCTTGCCGACACCGAGGCCCAGGCCGAGGCAGTCCCTTCGGCCGTGCCCACGAAGGCCATGGCAGCCACCCCCCGGACACCGAGGTCCATCGCGTCGTGGATGGCGCCCATATCCGCACTCAGGAACACGAACTGCCAGGCATCCCGTTCCTGCTTCTCCCTGACCATCTTCGCGATCTGGTCCTTGCGGAACTCCCTGCTCGAGTTCTCCCGTCCATCGGTCACGATCACCAGGACGATCCGTTCCGGCCTCGCGTCCTCGGGCATATCCGCCAGGCTCTTCTCGAGGTCGTTGATGCCCCGTCCCATGGCGTCCAGCAGCGGCGTCGATGCCCGCGGCACGAACGTCTCCCGCGTCAGTGGCGGGACGTCGGCAAGAGGCACACAGCGGTGGATCACCTCGTAGGGGTCCTGGGTGTCGAACTGGACCAGCGTCAGCGTTGCCTGCCCGGGTTCCTGCTTCTGCTGCGCCAGGAACGCATTGAAGCCGCCGATGGTGTCGTCCCGGATGGACTCCATCGAGCCGGTCCTGTCCAGGATCACCGCAATGTGTGTGTAGCCTTTCCGCATGGTCCGACTCCTTCCGCAGCGCGGAGCGGTGTGCCGTCCTTCCCCCCCCCGACTCCCTCCAGGAGGGACCCGGCCCCCGCACGCCGCCGGAACCGGATCCGCCGGCAGGACCGCCTCCCGTTCCCTGGACCCACCGGCTCACAATACCCCGGGCCGCCGGCGCCTGCAACCGGCGTCCGGGGTGATCCGTAATGCCTCAGTCAAACCCGCGAATGCCCGCGCGGCCACGAGCGTTCCATGCCCCCTGGAGCGCGAGCGTACCGCGAGCATCCCTACGTTGACTGAGGCCTTACGGTGATCCAGGGCTGTTTCAAGATCCCAACGCCGGGCTTGTCCCGGTGGAGCGCCGATCGGAGGGCGGGGAGGGGGCGCGGCCGCGCTCCCTCACCCCGGATCGGCGCTTCACTGCCGCAAGGGCAGTGGCGGCGGGAAGCGATGCGCCGGATCTTGGAACAGCCCTGGGGGTGGTCCCACCGTCCCGGGCGTGGCCCGCAGTGCCCCGAGGCGCCATGGTACGCGCGGCGCCACACGGCGGGGAACGGTTCCGGTCTCCCCCCCCGCGTCCCGGTCAGAAGACCCTCTCCGACACCGGGAGGGGATGCGGAGGGAGTTCCGGCGGCGACTGCAGCCAGGCTTCCCAGGCCGGTCGAGTGGCCTCGATCTCCCGGCCGGTGATCTCCTCGAGTTCGCGCCGGGCGAAGCCCCGCAGGATGCTGTGGATGTCGTCGAGAAACGCCGCCAGCCGCAGCGCTCCTTGGCGGCCACCGCAGCGAGCCGCGGCGGCGGCCAGGTGGACTTCGACCAGGGCGCTGTGGTATGCTGGCCCGGCCTCCTCGATGGAGGCCCGCATCCAGCCCCCGATCCATTCCCGCTCGAGGAGGCGTTCCAGCGGTGGTGCCAGCCTCGGGTCCCCCAGCCGCTCGGCGCAGAAGGCGATCGAGAGGAGGCGGTCGAAGTGGGGCACGCGCTGCATGTCGATGCGCCCTTCGATATAGGCATTGAGGGTGCGCCGGGGCGGGCCTCCCGCCGTGGTCCGGTCGATCAGCCCGGCCACCGCTGCCGTTGCCTCGGCCGCTCGGGCCAGGCCGATCAGCACCAGGAGTTGGTTGATGCGCCAGTACGCATCCGGCTGGTCGACGATCCCGGCGCGCGGATTGCCCGCCTTGCGCGGATGCGTGTCGTCGTAGGGCAGGGGCTCGGAGGCGGCAAGCCCCTCGAACGCCTCCAGCAGCAGGCCGCCATCGGGGAGGGCGCCGAACCAGGCCAGGGCCTCGGCGAGCGGCAGCCGGTCCGCGCCCCCGCGCGCCCACTCCGCGCGCAGCAACGGCACGGCCTCGGAGGGCTCCAGGACCGCCACCTCCCGCAACGTCATCTCGTCGCCTTCCGCCAGCCGCCGCACCGCCGCGGCCGGATCGACCGCCGCAGGCCACGTCCCGGGGACTTCCTCGGTGACAATGCCCAGGGCGCGGAGACGGGCACCGAGTTCCGGGACCGATACGCGCCGCGGATCACCATCGTGGCGGACCGCCCTGGCCGCGACCAGGCCCGTGGCATAGCCCAGGTTCTGGACGTCGGCGGCCATCCTGCAGAGGCAGGCCGCGTCCGGCGTGGCCGAGATGGCCTTGGCCGTCACCAGCAGGCCGCTGCGGCCCTTCGGGATGCAGCAGCCCAACGGGATCCGCAGCGGCATCGGGTCAGTGTGCACGGGCAGAAAGCCGAGGCGCCCCAGCCAGGAGGTGCTGATGCCGTGCGGGTCCCAGTCCGTGCAGGCCACGGCGATGGTGTCGTCGAACCTCCGGCCGCGGAGCACGTCGCGCAGATCCAGGGTGGTTTCGCCTTCGATGTGGCGTCCCTCCCGCACGGTCAGCATGGCGGCGAAGTCGAACCAGCGTCCCCGGCGATGGGCGAGGCGCAATCCGCGCAGGACCTCCGAGAGCAGGCGCTGGTCGATCACATCGAGATCCAGGCTTCTGGATTCCCAGCCGCCGACGCCGAGGCCCCACTGGCTGCAGTCCTGGGCCGTGCCCGAACGCGGATCGCCAAACGTGGCGCGGACGCCGCAGAACACCGCCGCGTCGCCGTCGCCGGTGGCGTCCACCGTGACCTTCGCCCGCACCAGGAAGAGCCCGTCCCGGTCGGCGGCCAGGAGCCCCCCGACCCGGGCCCCCTCGACCTCCGCCCCGCAGACCACCGTTCCCGGATACCAGCGCCCACCCTTCTCCGTTACCTGCATCAGGTAGTGCAGAGCCTTGACGATCCGTACGTTGCCCTGACGGCCATTGTGCAGGTCCTGGCCCAGCGCCGTCACCCGGTCGTTCAGCGCCGCGGTGCGGCCCCCGCGGTAACCGTGGTAGTAGCCCGAGACCAGTCCCAGCGTCTGGGTCCCGCCCAGATCGGGAAGCTGCTCGAGCAACACCGTGTCGGCCCCCTCATCGAGCGCGGCGGCGGCCGTGTTGGCCCCCGCCGTGCCGCCGCCGGCCACCAGGACATCGCAGCTGTCCGCGACGGGAATGCCCGCGTACGAGCGCAGGCGGACCTGTTCCGCGGGAACGCCGAGGGCCGGGTCCTCCCAGGGGCTGAGCGCGCAGCGTTCCAGGGGCAGGCATGCCGTCCCGGAGCGGATCGCGGCGGCCGAGACCCCGCGGGCCGCGCCTGCCGCGGCGGCCACGGCCCTGTCGGCCCAGCGCTCGGCCTCCTGCCGCAAGGTCGCGAGGGTGTCCCAGGAGACCTCGACGTCGAGTCCTGGCGTGCCCCGCATCAGGCCCCCCGGCAGCGCGTCCGCCGGCGGACGCGGCGGCGCCGGCGGGAGGAACGTATGGGCGATTTCCGCCAGCGTGGCCTTGGCGAAACCCGGGGCATGGCGGACCAGATGCCGCGTCAGGGCCATCGAGGTGTGGCGAAGCCGATGCTCGGCCCACGCACGCCAGGCGCGCAGAAGCGGTCCCCTCGCGGCGCGCTCCTGCTTCTCCCCGGCAGGCAGAGCCGGCATGCCCGCGGGCAGGTCCATGGCGAACTCGGCGTACAGCGAACAGGCCGAGTTCCGACCGGCGTGAAAGGTCACGCGATCCTCCGCCAGACCCAGCTCCGGATCGGCCGCGAGGGCATGCCCCGGCGGCCAGGCGGCGCCGGAAAACCCCACGGTGAAATGGCACCTGCGCTGCACCGGCATCGGCGCCAGGGAAGGCTGCCACAGCCGGATCACGTCCGCACCGGCCGTGCAGTCGACCAGGACCGGCGCCCGCAGCAGCATGAGGCCCTGCTTGCACGCCGCGAGCAAGCCGCTGACCGCGGCGCCCGTACACAGAACACCCGCCGGCGTACACATCGGCAGCGTCGTCACGCCGGCGGCGTCGAGTTCCTCGAAGAGGCGCTTGCGAACACTGCCCCGGAACAGGGGTGTTTCCTCCGGCCAGTCCGCGGGCAGTCCGGCAAGGTCCACGTTGGCTTCAACGGACTCATCGGCAGGCAGGAGAAGTCCCCGCAGCCCCTGCCCAACCGGGTCCGGCCCGGGGACGCCGCCGATCCATGGCCGCAGGACCGCCGTGATGTCGGTGCCGAGGAAGGGACTCGCCTCGACCAGGGCGACCCGTGCCCCACGCCGGGCGGCGGCCAGCGCCGTGAAGCATCCGCCCAGGGTGGCGCCGGCCACGATCAGATCAACGCCGCGGTCCGTGTCCATGCTCTGCTCCCTGCTGACGGGGGCTCCCCCTGCCCGGCTCACACCGGGCCTCCGTAAGGGCCGCTCCCGTCGGAGTACCGCCTTCATCCGCCCCACCGGCGCGAACGCCGGAACGATTGGGGAGAGACTTGGCGCGAAGTCTCACACAAGGGCCTGTTGATTCCCTCGCGCACCGCCCTGGCGCCCCCCGTCCTTGGCTCGCGCTCCGGGTGAAACTCGCGCGCCACCCGGTCGGCGAACTCGCGCATCTGTTCGAGACTGACCATGGGGGTTTTCCAGGGCTGTTTCAGGATTCCAACGCCGCCGCCAGGCTTGTCCCGGTGGAGCGCCGATCGGAGGGCGGGGAGAGGGCGCGGCCGCGCTCCCTCCCCCCGAATCGGCGCTCCACTGCCGCAAGGGCAGTGGCGGCGGGAACCGATTCGCCGGATCTTGGAACAGCCCTGGGGTTTCCCCGTTGCGGGTGGCGTGCCCCAATATAGCGTTTCGATGCCCCGGTTTCACGGCGGTGGCCTGCCCGCCAGGAGGGCGTCTCGGAGCAGCCCGAGGGTCACGCGGGCCTGCCGGAGGACCTTCCTGCTCTCGCCGCCGAGGAGGGCGCTGATCTCGATGTCGCCCAGTTCGGCCAGCCGGGTGACGGGCTGCTCCTCGAGCAGCCTGCAGACGAGTTCGGCGACCACGTAGAGGGTCACGTCGCAGTACTGACAGTCGTAGCGGATCGCGCGCACCCTGCCCTCGTTCAGGGTGACCGAGAAGAAGAGCAGGTTCTTGCTGTTGCCGTGGCAGCCGCGGACGGAAACGGCCTGCAGACGCGCACCGTCGTCCGCGACCTCGCCCGCGTGGGGGAAGTCCGCCGCGACGAGGGTCTCGTAGAAACCCCGGATGAGGTCGAGTTCGTTCATGCGAGCCGGGGCAGCATCCGGTATTCCTCGAGGTGCAGGATCCGTTCGAGGGCTTCGGCGAAGGCGTCGCAGTCCGCGCGGTCATTGTAGGCATACAGCGAGACCCGGAGCCGGTCGCGCTCGCGGCCGATCCGGTGCGCGTGGAACCACGCGTGCACACACAACTCCCCGCTGCGCACCATGACGCCATGACGGCGGTTCAGTACATCCCCCACGCCGATCACATCCTCGTCCCACAGGGACATGAGGCCGCGGCGCCGGAAGCACAGGGTGGTGATGCCGTTGCGCCGGGCCGGATCCGGGGGCCCCAGGACCTCGAACTCGTCCCGGAGGGGCCGCAGACGCTCGCCGAGATAGACATTGAGGTCGTCCACGTGACGCTGGAGGGCTGCGAAACCGATGGATTCGATGAAGTCGATGGCGGCACCGGCACCGATCAGCCCGGCGTAGTCCTGCAGCCCCGCCTCGAACCGGAACGGCGGACCCAGGTACCGCGGCGGGCGGTCGAGAAAGGTGTCGGCCACGGTGTCGCCGCCGCTGATGAGAGGGCGGAAACGCGGGTCTTCGAGCAGTTCCTGCTTGCCGTAGAGGACCCCGACGCCCGTCGGGCCGCAGAGCTTGTGAATCGAGAACGCGAGGAAGTCCGCATCCAGCGCCTGAACGTCCATCGGCCGGTGCGGCACGGACTGGGC
>JAFGRS010000043.1 GCA_016935045.1 Lentisphaeria bacterium
GCCGCGCCCCCTCCCCGCCCTCCGATCGGCGCTCCACCGGGACAAGCCCGGCGGCGGCGTTGGGACCTTGAAACAGCCCTGCGCCAACGGCGGTTTCACGGTCGCTTGGAGGCCGTTGCCGCGGTATAGTTCGGGGTTCCGCCGCCATCGTCCCGGAGCGCGGAGTCGGCGTACATTCATGGACAACGACGTTCTGATCCTCGGCGCGGGTCTGTCGGGACTTGCCGCCGCAATCCGGCTGGCTCACTTCGGCAGGAAGGTGGTTGTCGTCGAAAAGCACCGCTTCCCCGGGGGGTTGAACTCGTACTACCAGGGACGGCACGGCCTCATCGACGTCGGCCTGCATGCCATCACGAACTTCGCGTCCGCGGCGGACAAGGGGGCGCCCCTCAACCGTCTGCTGAGGCAGCTTCGGATTCGGCGGGAAGACCTGGATCTGTGCGCGCAGACGCAATCGCGCATCGAGACCCCGGCCGGGACGCTGCGTTTCACGAATGACGTGGCCGACCTGGAGAGTGAGATCGAGCGGGTTTTCCCGGGCCGGCGGGATCGGTTCCGTCGTCTCTGCGCCTGTGTGCGTTCCCGGGATGTCTTCCGCCTGGATGGGCCCCGGGAGTCCACGCGCCGGGTCCTGCATGAGTTGATCCCGGATCCGGCTCTGCAGGATGCCCTGCTGCTGCCGCTGATGTACTACGGCAATGCCGAAGAGGAGGACATGGATTTCAACCTCTTCTGCATCCTCTTTCGGAGCATTCTTCTGGAGGGTTTCTGGCGTCCGCGCGGCGGGATCAAGACCATCCTGGACCTGTTGCTGCGTCGCTACGAGGAGTGCGGCGGGAGCATTGTGTTCGCCAACGGGGTCAGGGCCTTGCATCACGATGGGCGTCGTGTGGTGGAAGCCGAACTGTCCCACGGTCCTTGCCTGCGGCCGGCGGCGGTTCTCTCCTGTGCCGGTCTGATCGAGACCCTTCGCCTCTGTCAGCCCGCGATTCCCGAGGCGGAGCGACTGGTTCCCGGGAACCTGGCCTACGTCGAGACCCTGTTCCACCTGGACCGGCCGGCACGGGAACTGGGGTTCGATGCCTGCACCCTGTTCTACAGCCGCGGCGAGCGCTTCCGCTACCGCCGCCCGGAACAGGCCGTCGACGACAGCAGCGGCGTGATCTGCTGCCCGGAATGCTACCTGGGCGGTGAAGAGTCGAACGCCACCAGGCAGGTCCGCATCACCCACCTGGCGGATTACGGCTTCTGGTTCGCGGCGGGGACGGAGGACTACACGGCCGCCAAGCAACACCTCACTGCCTGCCAGGTCGAGGCAATGGAACGCCGGGCCCCGGGATTCCGGGAAGCGCTGGTGGACAGCGACGTGTTCACGCCCAGGACCATCTGCCGCTACTCCGGGCGCCTGAACGGGAGCATCTATGGCACCCCCACGAAGAGCCGGGACGGGTCGACGCCGCTGGAGAACCTCTTTGTCTGCGGCACGGACCAGGGGTTTCTCGGGATCGTGGGGGCGATGCTCAGCGGCGTTTCCATCGCCAACGCGCGCCTGCTGACGCCCTGATCGCCCTCCTGTTGTCCTGCTCGGTTCATGAACCGCGAAAGACGCGCAAGGACACGAAATCAGGAATTCTCCGGCCAGTGGGTCGCCGTGGTCTACCGTGCCGGCGCCCGGAGGCACCCGACACACGAGTGCAGCGCGAGGATTGGGGATGCAACCGGTTCGGCAAGAGAGCATTCGTGTGCTTCGCGTGCTTCGTGGTGAGTGATCCGGGTTCAGGGCAATGCGGTTCACTTTGTGGAGCCCGGAATCGCCGCACGGAGTGCGCCTCCCACATTCTCCAGGCCTCACCATGTTGATCACAGGGCGCGTGCAAGTGGAACGCCCGGAGGAGATGCACTGGAGCCCGCCGCCTGCCTGTGCGTCGCACGCAGACAGGTCCTCGGCGGTATGCCGAACCAATGCCGTACGGCGGAGGACCGCCGGCTCCGGCGGGAACGCTGCAGGAATGGGCGTTCCCCTTGCGCATGCCAATGACCCCAGTCAGAGTCCAAAGTGAACTGGATTGCGGTTGAGGATCCGGCTGTGGCCTGAGGCGGCTTTGGACTGGACTGCCCGCGCCTGCCGGTGCGGACGCCTGTCTGTGCCGCGGATGCGACGCTCGGCTCGCGGGGCCTACTCCGTCTCGTGGGGGTCCTCTGCCGGAGGTCGGCCCGACGCGTCTGCCGGGGGCGGTCCCGGATCTCTGACAATGCCGGCCCGCAGCCGCTGCCGCATTGCCTCGAAGAGGAGCAGGGCGGTGGCGGTGGCCACGTTGAGCGAGTCGGCAACGCCCAGCATGGGGATGCGCAGAGGCAGATCGCAGGCGTCGAGCCAGGTGGGGCTGAGGCCGATCTGCTCGGCTCCGACGACGATGGCCATGGGCGGCGTCAGATCCGCCTCCGTGTAGCGTTCGCCGCTGTGGGGCGTCGCGGCCGCGATGCGGACGTTCCGCGCCCGCAGCCAGGCGATGGCCGCGGGGCTGGTTGCCTCCGCGATGGGCACCGTGAAGAGGGTCCCCGTGCTGGCCCGGACCACGTTCGGATTGAACAGATCCGTGCAGGCGTCGCAGAGGATCAGGCCGCTGACCCCTGCGGCATCGGCGCTGCGCAGCATGGTCCCCAGGTTGCCCGGCTTCTCGATGGCCTCCGCAACCAGGTAGAGGGGGGCCGCTGCCGCTCCCGTTTCCAGATCGGCCAGCGTCCGGTGCACCTGGGGCCCGATTCCCAACAGACCCTCGGGCCGGTCCCGGTACGCCATCCTGCGGAACACGTCCTCCGTGGTCTCGACGATCCTGGCCCCACGGCGCTCGAAGCCGGCAATGAGTTCCGCCTCGTGACTGCCCTGGAACAGCGCCGGGCAGAGAAAGACCTCGTGCACGGGATACCCCGCATGCAGGGCTCGCAGAAGCCCCCGGTAGCCTTCGATCAGGACATGCTGCTCGCGGTCCCTTCCCCGTCGGTCCCGCAACCGGACCACGGCTTTGACACGGGGGTTCTGCAGGCTGGCGATACGCATGGTGTGAGGTCTCGTTCCTATGCCCGGGCGACGGGTCGGGAATGGCTCAGCGGGGGTTTCGCCCTCCAGTAAGCCCGCACGGTCCCCGGGCGGCATGTCCCAGTCCTGTCCAGGGCTGTTTCAAGGTCCCAACGCCGCCGCCGGGCTTGTCCCGGTGGAGCGCCGATCGGAGGGCAGGGAAGGGCCGCGGCGACGCCCCCTCACCCCGGATCGGCGCTTCACTGCCGCAAGGACAGTGGCGGCGGGAAGCGATTCGCCGGATCCTGGAACAGCCCCGAGTCCTGTCCGCCTGCCGTTGACATGCCTGGCAGACCGTGTATTGTAGGGTGGCAACAGGACCATCGCAAGCTGTTGCACCCGATCGTACGGTCGGGTGTGTTTGTTTCGGCTGGAGGGGCCTGTTGCAGAGGCAATCAGCAGGAGCAGGATTCATGCCCACCACGGTTCTTGTCGGTTTGCAGTGGGGAGACGAAGGCAAGGGGAAAATCATCGATTTTCTCACCGAACGTTCGGACCTGGTGGTTCGCTTCCAGGGCGGGAACAACGCCGGACACACGGTCGAGATCGGCAAGGAACAGTTCATTCTGCATCTCATTCCCAGCGGCATTCTGCGCCAGGGCACGCTCAACGTGATCGCCAATGGGGTCGTGGTCAACCCGCTTGCCCTGTGCCACGAGATCGACGAGTTGCAGCGTCGCGGCGTGGATGTCCTCCAACGCCTCCGCCTGAGTTCACGTTGCCATCTCCTGTTCACCTACCACGGCATGATGGACAGCTTCCGCGAAGCTCAGTTGGGGGAGGGCAAGATCGGCACCACCAAGCGCGGCATCGGCCCCGCCTACGCCGACAAGGCCAGCCGCGTCGGCATCCGTGCCTGCGTCCTGCGCGACGTGGCCCGTTTCGAAACCCTCTTCCGCGCCCGGGCCGAGTTCTACAACCACCTCTTCACCAATGCGGAAGTCGGGACCCTCGAGGTGGAGAACGAGTGGGAGAAGCTGCGCCAGGCAGCGTCTGTCCTGGCTCCGTTGGTGGAAGATACCGCGCTGCTGGTCAACCGCGCTGCCGCCGCCGGGAAGTCCATCCTCATGGAAGGCGCCCAGGGCACCTGGCTCGATGTGGACTTCGGAACCTATCCTTTCGTGACCAGCAGCAATACCATTGCCGGGGCAGCCTGCACGGGTACCGGGTTGGCGCCGCATCGGATCGACCGTGTGACGGGGGTGGTCAAGGCGTACACGACGCGGGTCGGGTCGGGGCCCTTTCCCACGGAGCTGTCCGACGCGACCGGGGACGCCTTGCGCCGGCGCGGCAGCGAGTACGGGGCCACGACGGGACGGCCGCGGCGGTGCGGTTGGTTTGACGCCGTGGCCACACGGTATGCTGCCATGCTCAATGGCGCGGACGGGGCGGCGTTGACCAAGCTGGACGTGCTGGACGGGTTCGAGAGTGTGCGCATCTGTACGGCGTACGAACTGGATGGCAGGGTGGTGACGGACATGCCTACGGACGGCGAGGAGATTGCCCGCGTGCGGCCCCGCTACGAAGAGATGCCCGGCTGGCTCGCGGATACGACCAGTGCAACCACCTACGAGGACCTCCCCGAGGCGGCCCGCGCCTACATCCGTCGGTTGATGGAACTAACCGGCATGCGCCTGGAAATCGTTTCGGTGGGTCCGCGGCGGGACCAGACCTTCTCCGTGGGCGATTGAACACGCGATGAGCGCTGAGAATCTCAGAATCCCACGGCATGTGGCCATCATCATGGACGGCAACGGCCGTTGGGCGCGGGAGCGGGGGCTGCCCCGGAGCGAGGGGCATCGCGCCGGCGCCGAGAGTGTGCGCCGCGTGGTGGAGGCCTGCAACGAGTTCGGGGTGCACTATCTGACCCTCTATGCCTTCAGCACCGAGAACTGGCAGCGCCCCAAGTCCGAAGTGCAGACCCTCATGCGCCTGCTGCGTCAATTCCTCGAGGACCGCAGCAGCGACCTCCAGCGCCATTGCATCCGGCTCGACGTCATCGGCGAAATGAATCGCCTCCCCGCAGCCGTGCAGCGCCGCCTGCGGAAGGTCATGGACGAGACCTCGGCGAACACGAACGGCGTGCTCACGCTGGCCCTGAGCTATGGCTCCCGCGCCGAGCTGGTGCGGGCGGCCCGGGCCTTGGCCGCCAAGGTCTCCGCCGGCGATCTGAAGGTGGGGGACATCGACGAGAGGCGTTTCGCCGCCGAGCTGTACACGGCCGGGCTTCCCGATCCCGACCTCGTCATCCGGACGGCCGGAGAGCAACGCCTCAGCAACTTCCTGCTCTGGCAGGCTTCCTACGCCGAGTTCTGGGTGACTTCGGCGTGCTGGCCGGACTTCGGCCGGGAGCATTTTCTGGATGCCCTGCGTGACTTCAGCAGGCGACAACGGCGATTCGGGGGGGTGGCCGATGCTTAGGGACCGGTTGCTTGCAGCCGTACCGCTGTGCCTGGCGGGGCTGATCGCCCTGACGGTTGACGGCTGGGTGGGCAAGGCCGTATTCGGGCTCCTGTGCCTGGTTCTCGCGCTGAAGGCATGCGGCGAGTTCTTCGACCTGGCCGCCCTCGCCGGCGCTAGGGGTTACGGGGCCCTGACCGCCGTCTTCGGCTGCCTGTACCTGCTGGCGGCCGCGGCGGGACCCTCGCCATCCTGGGGTGAGGGCGCGCGGGTGCTGGTCCTCGGCTCGTTCCTGTGCCTTTGCTTCCTGGCGGTCCTTCGGACGGGTCCCGTACGGCGGCTGTCCCTGGCCCCGGTATGGCTGTCCCTGGGAGGGTTCCTGTACCTGTTCTGGTCGACCTCGTTCCTGGTGCGTCTCTACTTCCTGTTCCCGGATGGCGGCGGGCGCCTGCTGCTGCTCTACGTCGTCCTGATCACGAAGATGGCCGATACGGGAGCCTACGTCGTCGGCACCCTGACCGCGCGACGCCCCGGCGGCAACCGCAAGCTGGTTCCCTCGATCAGCCCCGGAAAGAGCTGGGAAGGGCTCGCGGGAGGAGTCGCGGCCGGCGTACTCTCGTCCGTGATCTTCGTCCTGCTGGCGGGGGACGGGTCGGGGGTCCTCGGCCTCGGCACCGGGCTGTTGATGGGACTTCTGGCCCCCTTCGTCGGCCTGCTCGGGGACCTGGCCGAGTCGGCCCTCAAGCGGGCGGCCGGCGCCAAGGACTCGGGCCGCATGGGAGGTCTCGGGGGCTCCCTGGATGTCCTCGACAGCCTCATCCCCATGGCGCCGTTGTTCTATGCCTTCGTTGCTCTCAGGCTCGCCCTATGATTCCCCTCGGCAGGGACCGCGCCGTACGACACTTCCCCTTCGTGACCTGGCTGCTGCTGGCAGCCAACGTTGCCGCCTTCGTACACCAGTGCCGGCTGGGGGATTCCCTGGAACCCTTTCTGCGCCGCTGGGCCCTGATTCCGGTCCGGCTGTGGTCGCCGGCGCCGGGGCAGCCCCCGTGCGACCTGCTGTGGGCGTGGGTCTCTCCCTTCACTGCCATGTTCCTCCATGGAGGGCTCCTGCATCTGCTGGGCAACATGCTGATGCTGAAAGTCTTCGGTGACGGCATCGAGGATCGCCTCGGGCACCTGCGGTTCATGGCCCTGTATCTCATCTGGGGCCTGCTGGCCTCGTTGGCCCACGTGCTGCTGCATGTGCGCAGCGAGGTCCCCATGCTGGGTGCCAGCGGCGCCATCGCCGGGGTGATGGGGGCGTACCTGGTCCTGTTCCCCTTCACCCGGGTTCGGTTCGTGGTGCCGGTCCTGTTCTTCCCTCTGGTGATCCGGCTGCCTGCGGTTCTCTACCTGCTGGTCTGGATCGCGACCCAGGTCCTGGCGGGATACCAGTCCTGGGCGGGGGGCGTTCCGGACCGTGCGGGCATTGCCTTCGAGGCCCACGTGGGAGGGTTCTTCGCCGGTCTGTGCAGTGCGCTCTGGTGGCGGCTTCGGCATCGGGCGTGACCGTGAGGGGACGATGAGGGGCACGTCTCGGAATCGCTGCCGGTCTGCACGGCAGCGGACCATGGAAGGCAGACTCGGCGTGGCTGCCGAAGTCCGTACGCGGACCTTTCGCGGGGCGGAACACAGGATGACACCGGGTCGGTCTGTGGAATCCGCCGTCCGCGGCGGTATGCCGACCCAACGCACGCGGGGGTGATCCCGGGATCAGGTTCCGGCCAGGGCCCTGGCGATGACATCCGCCAGGGTCTCCGGGGTCACCGGTTTGATGAGGTAGTCGCGGATGCCGATGGCGCGTGCCTGGAGATCGTTGACGACTTCGCTGTATCCCGTGATCAGGACGATGGGCAGGTCGGCACGCAGGCTGAGCATCTGTCGGGCCATGTCGAAACCGGTGATCTCGGGCATGGTCTGGTCGGCGATGACGAGGTCGAAGGCGGCGGGGTCCTGTTGGAAGACGGCAAGGGCCTCCCGGCTCGAGCTGAAGGCCGTTACGCGGTAGCCGAAGCTCTCGAGTTCGAGCTTCGCCAGCTCGCCGAGGAGTTCCTCGTCATCCACGAACAGGACATGGCTGCCTTCCGCGGCCGCGGGGGTTGGTTCCTCCGCTTCGCTCTCGAAGTCCGCGGGGACGGCGGCACCCGGGATGGCGGGCAGGGCGATCACGTAACGGGCAATGCTCCCGGACGCGGCCTCGGGTCGGCTGGAGAAGGTGCCGCCATGTTCCTCGACGATGTCCCGGACCACGGCCATGTCGAAGGCCGTGGGCCCTGCCTCCGGATCGCCACGGCGGGGCCCCCCCGACCCGGGCGGCGCGGGGACATCCCGGCGCACGAGGACACGGAATTCCGCCATGGGCTTGCCGCGCTTTCCCGCCACGCCTTCGAGAGCGACCTCCACCTGTCCCCCGCTGCGCCAGAGAGGTCGCGTGGCGCCCACCACGAGGGAGACCAGAGCCTGTTCAAGGTCCCCCGCATGGCCCTGTGTCACCAGTTCCTCCTCGCAGAGGCTGGACAGCAGACGGACATTGGCGGGAAGGGCAACCCGTATGAACCGAACAAGCTTGCTCGCAACGTGCCGTAGCGCGATGGGACCGAATCCCTCGGGCTGACCGCGACGGACGAAATCGAGGAGGTCCCCCGCCGCTTCCCGCGCCCGCTCCGCCGCCTCCAGGATCCGCTCCACATGCGTCGCCGTCTCCGCATCGTCCTCCGCACTGGCCGCGGCCAACTGGCCAAACCCGATGATGGCCTGAAGCTGGCTGTTGAAGGAGCGGATGAAACTGCCCGCAATGACGCCAAGCACCTCGCGCTTCTGCGTGTCCCGGTCCCCCGCCGTCGGCTGTACATCGCCCTCCGCCACCCGCTGCTGCGCCACATACCCTTCGAGCTGACCTCCCGGAGACAGGACCGGGGAGACCGTGGCTTCCAGCTCGAACAGGGTCCCGTCCTTGCGCGTACTGACGTACCGCCCCCGCCAGACCCGACCGTGGCGGATGCGGGACTGGACCCTGCGGAAGAACCCGGCGCGCCCCCAATCCGGCACAATCTGGTCCGGAGTGTACCCGATGACTTCCTCGCGGGCATACCCCGTCATCCGTTCGAAGGCTTCGTTGACGTACTGGATCCGGCCCGAGGCGTCGCCGATCATGACCAGCTCGTGGGCCTGCTCCAGGGCCCGCGTCAGCATGGAGAGATGGGCGTGCTGCCGGTGGATCTCCTCGGTGTTGCTGACGTGTTCGGTGATGTCGTTGATGAAACCCTCGCGTGCCGTCAGCGTACCGTCCGGGGCATAGAGGCCGGTGCCGTGTTCCTTCATCCAGTGGACATGGCCGTCCTTGGCGACGATGCGGTAGACGAGTTCGTAGGGTCTGTGCTGGTCCATGGCCTCCCCGATGGCCGTCATGACCCGGTCCCGGTCGTCGGGGTGCACCAGCTGGGTACGGTAGAAGGTGGCGTCGTTGACGAAGAC
>JAFGRS010000353.1 GCA_016935045.1 Lentisphaeria bacterium
CCTTGAGCCGCACCGTGATCTCGCGCCCGACTTCGCCCTCGAAGGACCGCATGGTGTGCCCCGGGAAGTCCGCGATGGCGGCGATGGTCCTGTCGATCTCCCCGATTCGGCCTTCCGGCAACAGAGGCACGAAGTCGCCCCGGGTGCGCTGCCAGCTTTCCTGGGCCTCGCTCAGCTTCCGGTCGAGGACCATTTCGGCCACATCCTCGAGAACGTTCATCAGCCTGGGGACCTCCTGAGCCGGGACGGCCGCGGCACCGGCCGCACCGGCCTCCCCGGCCGCCGCCGCCGCCCGCTCTCGCGCGCGCTTGCGGCCCGCGGCAGAGGCCAGCAAGAGCAGCACCAGAAATCCCGCCGCGCCGACAACCGTCCAGCGCTTCCAGGTCCAGCCGGGGCTTGGCGCCGGTCGCGGCATGCCGGCCGAGGGCAGGTGTCCCCGCGCCGCTTCGATCTGGGCCGCGGTTTCGCGCCAGTCCCGCGGACGCGCAGCGGGGTCCTTGGCCATCATGCGATGGACCAGTTGCTCGCATTCCCGGGAGACGGCCGGGTTCTCGGCGCGGAGGGATGGGATGGGGGCATGGACGTGCTGATCCATGACTTGCAGAGGGTTGGCGCCGGGGTAGGGCTGATGCCCGGTGAGCAGGTGGAACAGGGTGCAGCCCAGGCTGTAGATATCCGCGCGGCAGTCGACTCCCTGCAGTCCGCGGACCTGCTCGGGGCTCATGTAGTTGGGAGTACCCAGGGCAACGCCGGTCAGGGTCAGGCCGGTGTCCTCCCCCACGATCTTCGCCACCCCCATGTCCATCAACTTGATCTCCCCGAACCGGTCGCGCATGACGTTCGCGGGCTTGATGTCCCGGTGCAGGATGCCGAAGTTCTCCCAGGCATAGCCCAGGGCCTTGGCAAGCTTGAGACCGATGTCGAGGACGGTGTTCTGCGGCAGGGGACCGTCGCGGGTCAGGGTCTCCTTCAGGGTTTCGCCGTCGACGAAGCCCATGGCGAGGTAATAGATGCCCGCATCCTCCCCGGCATCGAAGGCGGTCACGATGTTGGGGTGTTCGAGTTTGGCGGCGGTGCGGACCTCGATCAGGAATCGTCCCACGAAGGTCTCGTCGCGGGTCAGGGAGGGCGGCAGGACCTTGACGGCGACCTGGCGTTGCATGGCCAACTGGGTCGCGAGGTAGACTTCCCCCATGCCGCCCCGCCCGATGAGGCGCTCCAGGCGGTGACCGCCAATGGTGCTGCCCGGCCCAATCCGCGGCTCGGGAACCAGCACCGAGCTGTCGCAGCCGGGGCACTCCGCCAGGCTGCCGCTATAGGATGCGTCCGCTTCGAGGCGGCTACCGCAGTGCGGGCATGAGAACTTGAACTGCATACATACCCCGGGGGGGGGACGAGCACACACGTCTCTCCCGTCGGCAACCACCCCGCCCTTCGGTCGCGGCGAGCACGGGAACCTATGCCGTCAGAACGCCGCGGCCAAGGCGGTATTGTACTCCTGCCTGCGCCATCGGACAACTCGCCGTGACGCCCGACGCGCAATGCCGCAGTCACGTGGGGAAGGGGTGTGAAGAACCGGCGAAGACCGCCGACTTCATCGCCGGCCCCGAGCCTGACGCCAGAGCGCTGCAGCCGGTCGTCCTCGACCGTAGCCCCCGTGACGGAGGCCTTACCGCGTGCCGGCAAGGCTGTTTCAAGATCCCAACGCCGCCGCCGGGCTTGTCCCGGTGGAGCGCCGATCGGAGGGCGGAGAAGGGGCGCGGCCGCGCTCCCTCACCCCGAATCGGCGCTCCACTGCCGCAAGGGCAGTGGCGGCGGGAACCGATTCCCCTGGAGGGCGAAGCTCCTGCTGAGCCGATTCCCGATTCCTCCCCAGGTTGACTGACGGCTTACCGCGGGCCGGCTCTCCGGTTTGGCGGTTGTCGCACCACGCGTTACGTTTTGGCCTTCTGCCTCCGGGGTCACGGAACCGGCGGGATTCGGCCCGGGGCAGTCCAGCATGGACAGGACGATAGGCTATGCGACTCTCTCAGCTTGTGGGACAACGGATCAAGGAAGCGCCGCGGGACGCGCAGACGGCCAGTCACGTGTACCTGATCCGGGGGGGATACTGCCGTCCGCTCTCGACGGGCATCTACACCATGCTGCCGCTGGGCTTGCGGGTGTGCCGCAGGATCGAGCAGATCATCCGCGAAGAGATGAATGGCGTCGACGGGCAGGAGCTGCTGATGCCGGTGGTGCAGCCCGCCGAACTCTGGGAAGAGAGCGGGCGCTACCGGGCCGTGGGGGCGGAGTTGCTGCGCTTCAGCGACCGCAACGACAAGCCCATGGTTCTGGCCATGACCCACGAGGAGGCGGTCTGCCACCTGGCCAGGACCGAGCTGAAATCCTACAAACAGCTCCCCTGCATGGTGTACCAGATCCAGACCAAGTACCGGGACGAAGCCCGCCCGAGGGCGGGTCTGATCCGGGTCAGGGAGTTTACCATGAAGGATGGCTACAGCTTCCACGCCTCGGATGCCTGCCTGGCCGCGTACTACGAACGGGTTCACGGCGCCTACGAGCGCATCTTCCGCCGTGTGGGGATCCCGAACTGCCTCAGCATCGAGTCCGACTCGGGGATGATCGGGGGAGCCGTCAGCCACGAATTCATGGCCATCGCGGACTGCGGCGAAGACACCCTGTTCGTGTCACCCGACGGATCCTACCGCGCCAACCGCGAATGCGCCGTGTCCAACCCG
>JAFGRS010000354.1 GCA_016935045.1 Lentisphaeria bacterium
CTTTCCCCGTCCGTTACGTCCGTTCGTGTCCGTTTCCCCTCCCCCGTTCGTGTCCGTTTCCCCTCCCCCTCCCCCTCTTCACTCCCACTCGATCGTTCCGGGGGGTTTCGAGGTGATGTCGTAGACGACGCGGTTGACGCCGCGGACCTCGTTGATGATGCGGGTGGCGATGCGCGCCAGGAGTTCGTGGGGGAGGTCGACCCAATCGGCGGTCATGCCGTCGGAGGACTGGACCACCCGCAGGGCCACCGCATTCTCGTAGGTGCGGCAGTCCCCCATGACCCCGACCGTCTGAACAGGCAGCAACACGGCGAAGCTCTGCCAAACCTTGTAGTACCAGTCCGCGCGCTTCATCTCCTCGATCACGATGCGGTCGGCCTCCTGGAGCAGGGCGACGCGGTCGCGGGTGACTTCCCCGAGGATGCGGACGGCGAGGCCGGGGCCGGGGAAGGGTTGCCGCCAGACCATTTCCCGGGGCAGGCCGAGCTGTTCCCCGATGGCGCGCACTTCGTCCTTGAAGAGCATGCGGAGGGGTTCGACGAGGCGGTCGAAGCCGAGTTCGGCGGGGAGTCCGCCGACGTTGTGGTGGCTCTTGATGTTGTCGGCGTGTTTGCCGATGCCACAGCTTTCGATGACGTCGGGGTAGGTGGTGCCCTGGGCCAGGAAGCGGGCGCCCTGGATCTTGGCGGCCTCGGCGCGGAAGACCTCGACGAAGTAGCTTCCGATGGCCTTGCGTTTGCTTTCGGGGTCGACGATGCCGGCGAGGCGGCTGAGGAAAGCGTCCGCTGCGTCCACCATGCGGATGTTCATGCGGAGGTGTTTGCCGAAGACCTCGCGCAGGTTCTCCGCCTCGCGGCGGCGCAGGACGCCGTTGTCGACGAAGACGCAGTGGAGCCGATCGCCGACGGCGCGGTGGATGAGTGCGGCCGCCACCGCGCTGTCGACGCCGCCGCTGAGTCCGAGGAGGACGTTGGCGTCGCCGACCTGGGTACGGATCTCCTCGGTGGCGGATTCGATGAAGCGGGCGGGGGTCCAGGAGCCGGTGCAGCCGCAGATGCGGCGGGCGAAGTTGACCAGGATCTGGCGTCCGTGTTCGGTGTGGACGACTTCGGGATGGAACTGGACGCCCCAGAGGTGTCGTTGGGGGTTGCAGACGGCGGCGTAGGGGATCGCGCCGCTGGCGGCGATGGGAACGAATCCGGGGGCGGGTTTGACGACCTCGTCGGCGTGGCTCATCCAGACGCGGCTGGTGGGGGGGATGTCGCCGAAGAGGGAATTGGCGCCTTCGTGGGTGAGGGCTGCCTGACCGTACTCCCGCGAGCCGGAGCGTTTGACCGTGCCGCCGAAGTGATGGGTGAGCCACTGCAGGCCGTAGCAGATGCCGAGGATGGGGACGCCGAGGTCGAAGATCCCCGGGTCGCATCCGGGGGCGCCGGGCTCGTGGACGCTCGCGGGTCCGCCGGAGAGGATCAGCCCCGCGACATCGCGGCCGCGGAGTTCGGCGGCGGGGATGGCCGCGTCGACGATTTCGCTGTAGACGCTGGCCTCGCGGATGCGTCGCGCGATGAGTTGGGTGTACTGGGAGCCGAAATCGAGGATGAGGATCTGTTCGGGGGGTGTCGGATTCATGGTTCAGGTTCGGGTGATCAGGGTACGGAAGCGTTCGAAGAGGTAGGCGGCGTCGTGGGGTCCCGGTGCGGCCTCGGGGTGGTACTGCACGCAGAACATGGGGTACTCGGTATGGCGCAGGCCCTCGACCGTCTGGTCGTTGAGGTTGACATGGGTGACCTCGACGTTGTCGGGGAGGGTATCCGGATCCACGGCGAAGTTGTGGTTCTGGCTGGTGATCTCGACCTTGCGGGTGGTGAGGTCCATGACCGGATGGTTGCAGCCGTGGTGACCGAACTTGAGGCGGTAGGTGCGTCCGCCCACGGCACAGCCGAGGAGTTGGTGTCCGAGGCAGATTCCCATGATGGGCACGCGCCCGAGGAGCCTGCGGATGGTCTCGATGGCATAGGTCACGGCGGCCGGGTCGGCGGGACCGTTGGAGAGGAAGACGCCGTCGGGCTGGAGGGCAAGCACGTCGTCGGGCTCGCTCCAGGCCGGAACGACGGTCACGCGCATGCCCTGCCGGCGCAGATGGCGCAGGATGTTGTACTTGATGCCGAAGTCGAAGCAGACGACGTGGCAGTCGGCGGGGGGCAGCGGGCCTCCCAGGCCCCAGCTCGAACTCATGTGGCCGTCGGCGTCGAATTCGAAGGGGGTGTTGCAGGTGACCCGGGCGGCATAGTCCTGGCCGTCGAGGCCCTCCCAGGCCTGTGCCCTGGCCACGGCCTCCTCGGGGGTGCACCCGCCGGTGGTGCAGAGGCATGCCTTCTGGGTGCCCTGTTCCCGGAGCTTGAGGGTGAGGGCGCGGGTATCGACGCCGGTCAGGGCCGGGATCCCGGCCTCCTGCAGGTAGTCGTTCAGGGAGCGCATGCTGCGCCAGTTGCGGGGTTCGGTGAGTTCGTGGACGATGAAGCCGTTGAGGAAGAGCTTGCGCGACTCGATGTCCTCGGGGTTGATGCCGCAGTTGCCGATTTCGGTGTAGGTCATGGTGACGATCTGGCCGGCGTAGGAGGGGTCGGTGAGGATCTCCTGGTAGCCGCTCAGGCCGGTATTGAAGACGACTTCGCCGACGCGGTCGATCGATGCGCCGGCGGGCACGCCGCGCAGCACGGTACCGTCGGCGAAGGCAAGGAAGGCGGGCTTTTCGCGCCGGGCTTTCCAGTTCCAGTGTTTGGCGGCCTTGTTCATCGGCTGGGGGTGTCTCCCGGGTGCGGCGCCTGGTTCAGGGGGTGCCCGGCGTGGTTTCGTCGCAGTCCTGTGCCAGGAGGTTTTCGAAGGAGCGCACGGCCATTTCGGCGAAGTAGACATCCGGGTCGGCGGCGCCGGCGCGCGTGTACTCGGCGCGGCTGACCAGTTTGGGGCCGACGGCCTCGGTATGGACGAGTTGGATCCGGGGGCTGTGTTCGAAGTACTCGTCCAGGGGCATGGGAAAGCAGGCCCGGAGACGCGGGTCCGCGACGATGCTCTGCTGCAGCAGTTCGGCGGGGGAATGGGCCAGGGCAAGGACGGGGTCGGCCAGGAGTTGGAGGAGGTGGCGGTCGAGTTCGGCGGCGTAGGCATCGCGGTCGGCGGCACGGTCGCGGTCCTCGTCCACGGTGCCGGGGCCCACCCGGAGCCGTCCCGCGGTCCAGTCCTCGACGGCGAAGCGGAGCACGGCGCCCGGCGCCCAGGCAGAGCTGCGGTAGAGA
>JAFGRS010000355.1 GCA_016935045.1 Lentisphaeria bacterium
CGGCCGGGGTACTGTACGGGGCCGCGGGCACGGCCTCCCGGGTGCTTGTGCTTGAACTGGGCCAGGAGAGGGTCAGCCGCACCTTCGACCTCGAAGGTCCCGTTGCCGGGCTGGCCTTAACCCCGGATGGCGCCAGGCTGTTGGCGACCGAGGCGGTCCCCGAAGGGCGCCTGGCGCTGATCGATACGGAATCCGGCAGGATACGCCGGATCGAGGTCGGCCATACGCCTTCGGCGGTGGCTGTGACTCCGGACGGGAAAAAGGCCTACGTCTGCAACCGGTTCCACAACGACGTCAGCGTGGTCGATCTGTCCGCCGGCCGGGAAAGGAACCGCATCCCCGTTCTGCGAGAGCCCGTCGCCTGCGGCCTGACACCCGACGGCAAACGCCTGTACGTGGCGAACCACCTGCCGGCCGGACGGGCGGACGGGGAATATGCCGCGGCCGCCGTCAGCGTCATCGACACGGATGCGGGCGCGGTTGCCTCCACGGTTCTGTTGCCCAACGGGTCCACCGGCGTCCGCGGCCTCTGCCTCTCGGCGGACGGTGCTTTCGTCTATGTGACCCACCTCTTGGGGCGGTACCAATTGCCCACAACCCAGCTCGAACGCGGCTGGATGAACACCAACGCCCTGACGGTCATCGACGCGCTTACGGGCGCCTACGTCAACACCGTGCTGCTCGACGACGTCGACCTCGGCGGCGCCAATCCCTGGGGTGTGGCCTGCAGCGCGGACGGCACGTGGCTTGCGGCGGCCCATGCCGGCACCCACGAGATCAGCATTGTGGATCGGGCCGGCCTGCACGAACGGCTGGCCAAGGTGGCCAGGGGAGAGCGGGTGACGCAGGTCTCCGAGAAGGCCGAGGATGTTCCCAACGACCTGAGTTTCCTGGTCGGACTGCGGCGGCGTCTCTCGCTGGCCGGGAACGGTCCGCGGGGTATTGCGGTGCTGGATTCACGGGTCTATGCGGCGGAGTATTTCAGCGATTCGGTGGGGCTGGTGTCCCTGGATCCCGAGGCGGTGCACCGTCCCAAGTCCATCCCCTTGGGGCCGGCGCAGGAACCCACCCTCGAGAGGCTGGGCGAGCGCCACTTCAACGATGCGCGGATGTGCTTCCAGCACTGGCAGAGCTGCGGCAGCTGCCATCCGGACGGTCGCGCGGACGGCCTGAACTGGGACCTGCTCAACGATGGCATGGGCAACCCGAAGCAGACCAAGAGCCTGCTGCTCTCGCATCGCACGCCTCCCGCCATGATCACCGGAGTGCGGCCCGATGCCGAGGCGGCTGTCCGCAAGGGTATGACCTTCATCCAGTTCGCGGTGCGCCCCGAGGAAGATCTCGTCGCCATCGACGCCTACCTCAAGAGCATGCAGCCCGTCCCCAGTCCCCACCTCGAGAAGGGCGAACTCAGCCGCCTGGCGCGACGGGGACGCAGGATCTTCGAGGAAGCCGCCTGCGCCCAATGCCACCCGGAACCCCTCTACACTGACAGAAAACCCTACAACGTCGGTCTTGGCCTCGATCCCCACCGGGACGCCGCCTTCGATACGCCGACCCTGATCGAGAACTGGCGCACGGCGCCGTTCCTCTACGACGGCCGGGCCGCCACCATGAGGGATGTCCTGCGTACCTTCAACCCGGGGGACACCCATGGCCGCACCAGCGGCCTCTCCGAGGACGACCTGGCGGCTCTGGAGGCGTTCATCCTCTCCCAGTGACCTTGCATGCAACGCCTCGAGACATTCTGCAGCGCCCGCGCGGACTGCCCGGATGGGACGGGGACCACCCCCGCATACGCGAACCTGCGGGAACTGGCCGGCGGCGCCGCCACCGGCGAAACCTGCCGCCGGCCATCGCGGATACTCCGCCACAACGGCCCTGCCAGGGCGGGGAATATCCGTGTGCCTGTGCAAACGGGCGTGCCGTCTCCTGGACCAGCAGATCCGGGCGCAGGAGGCATCACTGGGGCTCGGCCCCGATGGCGGTTTTCGCGGGCTCCTTCAGGAGTCGGGCCAGCCGTTCAAGCAGCGGGGCATGTGCGGGGTCGTTGACGACGTTTTCGGTTTCGTTGTGGCTGGTGCGGTGATCGTAGAGTTCCCGGGCGACGATTTCGTTGAGGTCCGCGCGTTTGCGCCACTCGGTGTAGCGCCACTGGTCCGTCCGGACCGTGTAGCCCATGCAGGCGACTCCGTGGATGGTCTTCCGGAACTGGCTGATGGCGGCAGACTCCCGGGGCTCGTCCGGGTTCCGGATGAGGGGCATCAGGCTGCGGCCTTCGCAGTGATCGGGGAGCGGCAGTCCGCAGGCTTCGGCCAGGGTCGGGTACACGTCGACAAACTCGGCGATGGCGTCGGTTGCCACCCCCGGTCGCGGCTGTCCGGGCACGCGGATGATCAGGGGCGAATGCGTGCCCCATTCGAGGTTGGTGTGTTTGCCCCAGGTGCCGTTTTCGCCGAGGTGCCAGCCGTGGTCGCCCCAGAGGCAGACCACGGTGTTGTCCGCGAGCCCGGTCTCGTCCAGGGCCTGCAGGAGTCTGCCGATCTGGGCGTCGATGTAGCTGATGCAGGCAGAGTAGCCGTGGATGAGCCGGCGCGCCAGGGCCTCGTCCGGGGCCGGCGTCCTGCCCTCGGCCCTCTGCCGCTGAACCAGCGCCTTGACGTCGCTGTAGGCCCCGAGTTCCCCGGGAAACGTGTCCACCGCTCCCGGCGGCATGTCCTTGGGATGGAGCGGATTGTCGGTCAGGGAGATGGCCGCCTCCGGATAGAGGTCCCAGTAGCGCTTGGGGGCGATGAAAGGCAGGTGGGGTTTGTGATAGCCGACGGCCAGGAAGAAGGGTTTCCCCGACGCGGCCAGTCGCTTCAACTCCGCCACGGCCGTGTCGGTCATGGCCCCGTCGAGGTAGGCATTGTCGTCGACATCCATGCACTCCGTGACCGTCCCCCGGGCATAGGTCTGCCGGGCCTTGCCCTTCAGTCCCTTGGCCGCGGCTTCCTCCTGGAGTTTGCGCCGCAGAGCTTCCGTCTCCGGATCGAGCCAGGCGCTCCCGGACCACTCCGGCTCGACCCAGCGGTTCCAGGAGGGCATGTCGTTCAGGCTGCCGTGGAAGACCTTGCCCATGCCGACCGTTTCGTAGCCGTGCTTCTGGAAGTGCTGTGTGAGCGTGACCACATCGGGGATGGTGGTGCGGAAGTGGGTGTTCAGGTCGTAGATGCGGGTGGTGTCAGGCCGGCAGCCCGTCATCAGGCAGGTCCGGGAGGGACTGCAGGTCGAGACCATGGTGTAGGCCCGGTGGAAGCGTCTCCCGGCGGCGGCCAGACGGTCGATGTTCGGGGAGACAATCCCCCTGTGCCCGTAGCATCCCAACTGGGGCCGCAGGTCGTCCACCGGGATCATCAGGACGTTGGGCGGCCGTCCTCCGGGGGTTGCCGGCGCCCCCCACACGGGGGTTGCCGACAGCCCGGCGAGGATCAGGCCGGCCAGCGGCAGGAGTTTTTCGCGTGCATGCATTATGGCGTGAGTCTCCTCTGCGTACGGTCCCGTCCCGCGCTGCCGCTTTCCGCGCGCGGGCCCTTACTGTCCAGCCCCCTCCCGAGGGGGCAGGCCAAGGCCGCGCAGGAACAGCGCGCAGGCGCTCGAGGAGGGCACGACGTGCCGCTCCTCCCCGAACGTTTCGACCAGGTGCGGGAAGGCCCCCGGGCTGAAGGTCCTGAGCTGGGCCACGAGGATGTCCCGCGAGTCCGCGATGTCCAGCATGGGCCGATCCTCCTGGAGTTTGCGCACCACGCCGTACATACAGTAGA
>JAFGRS010000356.1 GCA_016935045.1 Lentisphaeria bacterium
GATCGTCTTCGCCCGGGTTCCCTTCGAGTCCCTCGTGCCCGCGGATTGACCACCCGCGGCAGTGGGGATGCCGGCCCGGAGGCGGCGCGGCCCTCCGGTCAGCCACGGGACTCCGGCGGGAACCCCAGGTCCCGTCCCCGGCAGCAACGTCCAGCGCTGCGAGGTGAACCATGAAAGCGTCCCCACCCAACCTGCCGCGACTGTTCCCCGCTTTGCTCCGGATCCTGATGCTGCAGGCCGGCACCGGCCTGGCGGCGGCGGCCTCGCCCCGCCTCGATCTGAATGCCGCTCACAGGGGCACCCCGGAAATCGACATGGAGCTGCTGAAGCTCGCGTCTCCCCCTGCCGAGGTGCAGTCGTTCTTTGCCGCGGCACGGGAGGCATTCGCTGAGCACCCCCGGGCCAGTTTCGCCGACTTGCCCGCGATCCGTGAGGCCGCCGAGCGCCACGGCATGGCGATCCTCGGGGGGCCCCTGCTGGGGTGTCTCTCCCAGGACGGTGTCCGGGTCTGGGTGCGCACGGCGCGGCCGGCGCAGGTGACGGTGCTGGTGCCGGCGGCTGGAGGCGAGCGCGTGTTCGGGCCGGTCGCGAGTACGGCCGAGAGTGATTTCACCGCCGTGGTGCCGGTGACGGGACTGCGGCCCGCCGCGCGCTACTCCTACCGCGTCCTGGTCGACGGGCAGCCCGTGCCCTTGCCCGAGGGAGCGGCCTTCGCCACCGCCCCCGAGCCCGGCGCCGCGGCCCGGTTCTCGATTGCCTTCGGGGCCGACTTCCACAAGACCGGTCTCTGGAACGGGGCGCTGCTGGAGAGGATCCGGACGCGCGACAACGCGGCGCTGTTGCTGTTGGGGGACAGCGCCGTGGACGACCGCGACGCCCGGGTCGGTCTGCACCGCTCGGACTACCAGCTCCGCGATCTCTCGCCGGGATGGCAGGCGCTCGCCGCCAGACTGCCGGTCTACGCGACCTGGGACGACCACGACTACTTCAACAACGACAAGTCCGGCGTGCCGCCAAGGGCCAGCGACGCCGACCGCGCCGCGGTGCGGAAGGTCTGGACCCAGTGCTGGAACAACCCCGCCTACGGCTTCGCGGACCGGGAGGAGGGCATCTTCTTCCGCACCCGAGTGGGGCCCTGCGACCTGATCATGCTCGATACGCGCTTCTTTCGCACCGCCCCGCGGGAACCCGACAGCTTTCTGGGGGCCGGACAGATGCGCTGGCTGGTGGACGAGCTCGCGGCCTGCCGGGGGCCCTTCGTCATCCTCACGAGCGGCACGATGTGGAGCGACGTCATCTCGCGCGGCAAGGACTCGTGGGGAGTGTGGGACCCGCCGGCTCGCGAGCGCATCTTCTCCCTGATCGAGGAGCGGCGCATCGGCGGCGTGATCCTGCTGTCCGGAGACCGGCACGGGGCACGGGTGGTGCGGATCCCGCGTCGCTCGGGCTTCGTCTTCCACGAGTTCGAGCTGGGCAGCCTGGGGGCCCATCCGGGGCCGGCAGCCATGGGGGCGGAGCCGGCGAACCAGCCCCTGGGATTGACCGGGGAGGCACTCTTCGGCGAACTCGCCTTCGATACGACACTCCCCGACCCGACGGTCACCGTCCGCGTCGTGGCCCCCGATGGCACGCTGCGCTACGAGCTGACCTTGACCCGCAGCCAGATGACGCCGCCGAAAGGCTAAGGGCCCGCGCGGAAATAACTTCCCATTTTGCTGCAGCCGATCCCGGTTCCTGGCAAGGCGTGAGCGCAGCGGGCACCTGCCTGCCTGCCGCGACGCACACCGCGCAGGCAGGTACGCACGCAGACAGGTGCCCGCCTTGCCCCCGGTGGTTCGCGGTATTGGGGGCGGTCAGGTGGCGTTCTCGTCGACGTCCGGGCGTTTGGCGGTGTTGTCCCGTTCCCGTTCCCGGTCGACCATGGCGGTCAGGTTGGCGACCACGTCCGGGCGTTCGGCGGCCAAGTCCTGTTTCTCGTAGGGATCGGCGAGGGTATCGAACAGCTCGGCCCTGGGCACCTCCCGGCGCCGGTCGAGGATCAGCTTCCAGTTCTCGTGCAGGAGAGCGAAGCGGTCGTGATGGAGGTTCCAGTAGATACAGCGCCGGGCGGTGGCGTTTCCGGCGCCGGTGAGGAGGGGCCAGACGTCCACTCCATCCCAGTGCGCCCGGGAGTCCGGCGTGCAGCCGGCGAGGCGGGTGAGGGTCGGCATCCAGTCCACGGCGTGCATCGGTTCGGTCATCCGGCGCGGGGAGAGGGTGCCGGCCCAGGATACCGCCGCGGGGGTGCGGATCCCGCCCTCGTAGAGCTGTGCCTTGCGTCCGCGCAACGGCAGATTGCTGCCCAACCGCGGGGTCGGTTCATACCATCCCGGCCACTTGTCGGAGGAATTGCAGCCCTCGATGGCGCCATTGTCCGAGGTGAAGACGATCAGCGTGTCCTCGGTCAGATTGCGTTCCTCGAGCACTTCGAGGAGTTGTCCGATGGCGTGGTCCATATGGGTGGCGTAGGCGGCGTATTTCTTGAAGGACCGGTCCCGCAGGGGATCCGGATCGTAGGTCTGGAAGGCGTACTGGTCCAGCCACGGCTGGGGCACCTTGACCGGTTCGTGCACGGCGGTGAAGGGAACGTAACAGAACCAGGGGCCCTGCCCGGCATGGGATTCGATCCAGCGGCCGGCCTCGCGGGCGATCAGGTCGGTGGCATGTCCCGGTTCATCGAGGGGTGTGCCGTTGCGGTGCCAGGTGTGTTCGTAGGGGTGGCGCCAATAGCGATGGGTGTAGGGGTCCATGCAGCCGGACTGGCAGCCGTAGCTTTCCTCGAACCCCCAGCCGTTGGCGGCGTACTCCAGCGATGACCCCAGGTGCCACTTGCCGAACAGCGCCGTGGCATAGCCGGCCCCGCGCAGCGCCGAGGCCAGGGTCGGGTGGCCATCCGGAAGTACGGGATACACCGTGGGCTGGGTGGCGTGTCTGCCGAAACGCCCGGGTTGGCGCCCGCTGAGCAGGGCGGTGCGCGTCGGGGTGCAGACGGGACAGACGTAGTGCCGGTCGACCTCGACGCCGGTGGCCGCGAGCCGGTCGATGGTGGGGGTGCGGATGTCCGAGCCGTGGTAGCTCACGTCGGCCCAGCCCATGTCGTCGGCCAGGATGTAGAGGATGTTGGGTCTGTCCACGTTGGCCATGTTCGTCTCCCCGTGAGTTCTCGCCTACTCTATTCATGAACCACGAATGAACACCAATGGACGCAAGGGCTTCCGGCAAGGCAAGCGCCGAAATGCCCGGGGCTGTGCCAAGATGCGGCGAATCGGTTCCCGCCGCCGTTGCCCTTGCGGCAGTGGAGCGCCGATTCGGGGTGAGGGAGCGCGGCCGCACCCCCTCCCCGCCAGGCTATCGGCGCTCCACCGGGACAAGCCCGGCGGCGGCGTTGGGATAGGCCTCAGTCCCATCCGGAAACCGGCTCAGGGGAGGGTCCCTCGGGGCACGAACTGGACCGAGACCCCGCCGTCGATGACCAGGCGGGCGCCGGTAATGTTGCCCGCCGCCGGCGAAGCGAGGTAGAGCACGGCCTCGGCCACGTCCGCGGCCGCCGCCGGTTCCCCCAGCGGGATGGTCCGCCGGCGCTGGGCGCTGGTGGCGGCGTCGAGATGCTCCCACCGTTCCGTGAAGATGTAGCCCGGGGCAACGGTGTTCACGCGGATGCCATGGGGCGCCAGGTCGATGGCCATGCCCCGCGTCAGGGCATCGATGGCGCCCTTGCTGGCAACGTAGGCCGTGCGTCCGGGGGGTGGGCGTTCGGAGGTGTTCGAGCTGATGTTCACGATGGCGCCCTGGACCCCGTTCGCGATCATCAGGCGCGCCGCCTCCTGGCCGCAACGGTAGTACCCCAGGATGTTCACCGCGACGACGGACTCCAACATCTCGTCGGATACCTCGACGAACTCGGGACCGACACCCTGCTGCACCGCGTTGTTGACCAGAACATCCAGACCGCCGAGTTCCCGTCGCACCGTGCCGAAAAGACCCTCGACTCCGGTGCGGGTCGACAGGTCCGCGACCGCCTCGACCACCCGGGCGCCGGTGGCCTCACGCACCCGCCGAGACGCCCGCAGCACGTTCTCCGGGCTGCTGCCATGGATGCAGACCGCCGCGCCCTCCCGGGCAAAGGCCTCCGCAATCCCCAGACCCGTGTTGCGGGACGATCCGGTCACGAGGACGCGTTTCCCCTCGAAGCGCATGGTCTACTCCTTGACGAACCAGTCCACCGCATCGGGTGGCCGGATCTCGGTGAGGGCACCCGTGTAGTGCCGCAGGTTGCGTCGTTCGTAGGGATGGGCGGCAATGGCATCGAGGTTGAGGTCGAGTCCCAGTCCGGGACCATCCGGGATCCGCATGCAGCCCTCTGCGAAGCGCACCTGCTCGGTGGTCACGTCACGGCGCCACGGGACATCGGTGTTCATGGTTTCGAGGAGCCAGAAGTTGGGTACGCAGGCGGCGAGGTGGAGGGTGGCGGCATTGGCCACCGGCCCGATGGGGTTGTGGGGGCACACCGGCCGGCTATAGGTCTCGGCCATGGCGGCGATCTTCTTCAGTTCGCCGATACCGCCGACGTGGCTGACGTCGGGCTGCAGGATGTCGGCACAGCCCTGTTCGAGGTAGGTGCGCGCGTCCCAGCGGCTGTAGAGGCGTTCGCCGCCGGCGATGGGCACCCGCGAGCGGCGGACCACCTCCGCCATGCCCTCGGGGTGGTCGGGCACGATGGGTTCCTCGAACCAGCCAATGTCGAAGTCATCGAGGGCGTGGGCGATGCGCACGGCGGTGGGAACGTCGAAACGCCCATGACCTTCGACCAGGATGTTCACCTCGTCGCCCACCGCCTCGACAACCGCCTGGACGCACGCCACGGCCTGGCGCAACTCCGCCTTCGTCACCGTCCGGTAGGCCTTGCCGAAGGGGTCCCACTTCAGGCCGCGAAACCCCTGCCCCACCGCGATCCGCGCCTTCTCCGCGAACTCGTCGGGGGTCTTGGCAGGGGAGAACCAGCCATTGGCGTAGCACGGCACCCGGTCCCGGCAGCGGCCGCCGAGAAGCTGCCAGACCGGTACGCCGAGCGCCTTTCCCTTCAGGTCCCAGAGGGCCATCTCGACGCCGCTGAGGGCGGTCATGAGTACCGGCCCCCCGCGCCAGTAGCTGTCCCGGTAGCATTCGTGCCAGATCGCCTCGATGTCGTGGGGGTCGCGGCCGATGAGGTGGCGTTCGAGTTCGTGCACGGCCGCGGCGGCCGTCGGCTCGCGCATTTCGAGGGTGGCTTCGCCCACCCCGTGCAGGCCCTCGTCGGTCAGGACCCGCACGAAAACCCAGTTGGCGCGGTAGCAGTGGCAAATGTGGGTTTCGACGGCCGCGATTCTCATGGCGTACGGCTTCCTTCCGGGTGGCCGGTGAGGTCCCGGATCATGGCGCAGGTGCGGGCGACCCTGTCCGCCATGGCGCCGGTGAGGTTGGTGGTGTCCCGGAAGACGAACTCGACAAAGGAATCCCTGCCGATATCGAGGGTCTCCCGCAGGTGCTCCCGCAGGGCTTCGAGGCGGAACTCGTCCCCGCAGAGCAGCAGCGGGACCGGTTTCCGGGACCAGATGACATCCTCGCGGCAGGTCACCGTGAGCTTGCGGAGGTCGCACCAGGGGGTGACGCTGACCTTGCGCAACCCGTGCAGCCGCTGCAGATGCGGCATGAAGTCGTGGACCGGTTCACAGCAGCCGAACTTGAGGAGTTTGAAGTGCGCGGCGAAGCGGCTGAGGTGGGGCATGACAAAGGCGTCGAACATGTCGGGGGAAATCCCGGCGGACTCCTGCGACTCGAGGTAGCCGAAGCGGTCGGTCGAGAGGACCCTGCCGCCCGCCGCAACCGCCGTTTCGTCGGAGAACTGGGAGCTGCCGGAGCAGTATCCCTGGTTGCCGTCGTGGTTGAGCGTCAGCAGGCCCTGGTCTTCTTCCCACTGCCCGAGAGCTTCGTTGTCCTCGGCCAGGAAGGCAAAGAGCCGGTGCACGGCATCGGGATTCGCCACCATCTCCAGGTAGAGTTCCTGCATCCCCATCAGGTGCACGGCCTTGTTGGTGATCCCGTTGGAGTAGAGCGAACTGGGCCGACCCACCTCGACGGGCAACAGCCCGGCAAAGGTCTCCTGCGCCAGGGAGCACTGGCGTTCCGTCCGCTCCCGATCGAGGGATATGGTCCGCTTCTTCAGCTTACCAAAGTCCGCGTCGATGTCACGGATGGGTTTGTTGGTCTCGTACCCCAGCACACCGCCGTGACCGTCCTCGGCCCGGGTGATCCGCAGTTCGTCGCAATAGCCGGTCATGGGCGTGCACCAGTCCACCACAAAGCGGTTCGGAATGATGCGGTCATCGTCAATCGTCTCGTAGGCAACCAGGGCACGCAGGAGACGTCCCTCCAGGCCCCGGCACTCGCCTTCTTCGCACTGCAGGGGCGGCGTCAAATCCCGGTGGTACGAACCATTGTCCTCGATGTGAAACGGGAACGTTCTCTCCTGCAATCGATTGTGAAGACGCCACTTCTCCCGCCGCTGGGCCATGACCGGGCCCTCGGCGACCTCCGCGTAGCGGCATGCCAAGTCCCTGAGGCGCGCCTTGTCCCGTGCGATCATTGCCATTCCCGAGTGTGGTTGAACGCGTCGATCCGACGACCGTGCCTCCACGAGTCGAGGCACAATCTACTGCCGGAGCGGCTGTGCGTCGATGCACGTCGCCGCGGAGCCAGGGCTGTTCCA
>JAFGRS010000357.1 GCA_016935045.1 Lentisphaeria bacterium
CACTGCGGGTACGCCCGCTGCGCTCACGCCTTGCCAGGAACCGGGATTGGCTGCAGCAAAATGGGAAGTTATTTCCGCGCGGGCCCTCAGCCGCGGCAGCAGACGGGGGAGTAGACCGGAGACGGGAGGCGGGTGCGGCGTCCCCGCCCCACCCGGGCTCCCGATCCCATTCCGCCCGGGACCCGCCGGGACCGGGCGCCTGGAGGGCCGGGCTGTGTCCCGGCCGCGGCGCCCCGGGGGGAATCGCCGGTCGACCTTCGACAAAGCTCAGGTTCTGCGAGAGACCGCCTCCCACATTGGAGTCCGCGATGCCCGGCCGCCCCGGGCCGGGTTCGCGGTATCCCCGGCCCCCGGCCGGAATCCGGGAGGCGGGTCCGGGACTTCTCCAGGCGGCACTATGGCCCCGTCTGGGCCGGCGGCCGCAGGCGCTCGAGCAATGCCTGTGCCTTGGCGCCGACCTCCGGGGAGGGAGGGTGTTCGGCGAGACGCCTGAGGAAGGGTTCCGTTGCTGCCGCGTGGGCGCCCGGCAGCAGGGCCTCCGCGACGGCCAGGAGTGCGACGGCGGCTTCCTGGCTCGTCTCCGGTTCGTCCATGCAGGAGGCCACGAGGTCCAGGGCTTCCGGTGTGTGGAGCGCACCCAGGGCCCCCAGCAGCAGCTTGCGTTCTTCGCCGCGGACGGTGAGGGGCACGATCCGGCGGCAGAGGTCGAGTCGCCGCGGCACGTCCAGGCTCCTCTCCCCCGCGGTCCGGATACAGGGCCGCAGGAGCAAGACCCGTTCCGGGGACTCGGGGGCGACGCTGGCGGCCAGTCGGAGGAGGTCCGGCACGGCATCCGGATCGGACCATTCAGCGATGGTACGGGAAGCGACGGCCCGGACTTCGGGCCCGCCGTTTTCGAAGGCCGTCACAAGGGCGTGCCTGCCCCTGGGGCCGGCAGCGGTGCCGAGGACTCGCAGCAGGGCATCGCGCAGGGGCGGTGTTGCCCCGGGGAGGCGTTCGGTCAGGGTGTCGGCGCAGGCGTCGGGGGTATCGGAGCGTCGGCAGGCGGCGGCGAGGGCCTTCTCGGCGGCGGCCCTCTCGGATTCCTCCGGGGCCCGGGCGAGGGCCTGCAGCAGAGCGGGGATGTCCTCCGGGAGGGCCAGGTCGGCAAGGACTCCCAGGGCGGCGATCCGGAGCGGGGCTTCCGTGTGGGCGGCCGCAGCGAGGAGGTCCGGGCGTGTCTGCCGGAGGCCGCGGGCCCCGGCGAGTCGGATGGCGGGCAGGTAGGTGCTGGGGCCCGGGGACCGGAGCGTCTCGATGACGGCGTCATCGGCGGCCCGGCCGGGCATGGTAGCCAGGGCATTCCAGGCGGTCTTTGCCGTCATGGCATCCGGGTCGTCCAGGTATCGTGCGAGCAGGGGCGCCGCGGCGGCCGGGGGGAAGTGCGTCAGTGCCGCGACCACGGCCTGGCGCAGGGCGGCGTTGTCGGCCGAGGCCTGCGCCCTGAGGGCCGGGAGTGCGGCGTCATCGCCGCGGTTTCCCAGAGCCTGGATGAGGCGCACGCGCCGTTCCTCGGGCAGGGCCTCCAACTGGCGTCCGAGGAAGCGTGTGGTTGCCTCCCCGGGCAGTTCGTGCTGCACCAGCCAGAGCGCGGTGTCCAGCGCGGTCTCGTCGTTGCCGGAGAGGCACTCGGCCAACAGGGACAGACCGGCATCGCCGCGCCCCACAATGGCGCCACGGACCGCTCCCGCACGCAGCGCCGGCAGGGCCGGCCCGGCCCGTAGGGCCGCGAAGATCGCCACAGCGCGTTCCCGGTCCCCTGCCTGCAGAAGCCGGTTGGCGCAATCCAGCAAGCCTTCCTCGATGGCGATACGCAAGGGCCCGGGAGCGGCGGCCGGCGCCGCGGCCAGAAGGACCTCCGCCGCGGCGTGCGTGCCGATGCCACCCAAGGCTGCCGCGGCCGCCGCTGCCACCTTCGCGTCGGCATCCCGGAGCCTGGCGGCAAGGGGGATCACGGCAGCCGGATCACGCCGTGCCCCGATGGTCTGGATGACGCCCACAAGGCCCGCCCCGGAAAGCGTGCCCAGGCTCTCCCGGAGGACGTCGTCCACTTCCGGGAAGGGCATGGGCTGGAGGGCGTAACGGGCCATGTGGGCCAGGGCCTCGTCGTTCAGGAGCGCCGCGAGGGCGGGGACCGCTTCGACCGTGCCCTGCAGCGCAAGCTGCCTGCAGGCGTCCGTGCGCTGTTCCAGGGGCCGCTCATTCTCCAGGGCAGCGATCATCTCGGGGACGGTACTGTAGCGGAACGGGGTGGGTGTCGTGCTGAAGAGGAAGCGTTTCGACGGGTCCGGCTTGCCATCAAAAAAGGCGCAGTTTTCCGTAGGGGTATCGAGCACATCGGCATAGAGGCCGACGCGTGTCCGGCCCGTACGCCGGTGGACTTCCCAGTAGTATCTTCCCGGGGGCAGCGGCTTGGGCAGGTGGAGGCGGACGGGGGCATTGTCGGGGATGGCTTCGAAGGCCTCTTCCGCGAGTTGGCTGGTGCGTTGCGGGGAGTCCCAGAGGGTCAGGGTCAGGCCGCCCTCCGCATCCAGCCAGCTCGGGACGGTGACCGAGACCACCGTGAAGGCCTGGGATGGGCTGAAGACCTGCCCCAGGCGGGTGTGGTCGTTGAGGGGGACCGGAACCCGTTCGGCCCGGGCAGTGACCGTGGCTGCAAGGAGGGCGATTGCGAGGAGAAGGGAAGTGGTCCGTGGTCCCATGCTGTGTTGCATCCCGGTTGCTGCCCGTGGCAATGGTCCCGAAATCGCCGCGTTGTGTGTGGGCAACTGCGGCTGGTCCTCACATGCGCCAGGGTTCCCGCATGGCCCGCATGCGGAGCCGATTGGCCTCGGGGTCGTCCGCAAAGGTCTCCGCATCCGGGTCCCAGCGCAGGGAGCGTCCGAGTTTGAAGGCGATGTGAGCGAGGTGTCCGAGGGACGCCGCGCGGTGTCCGATTTCGGCGCCGGTGCTGGTGCGTCCCCGGCTGCGGATGCATTCGATCCAGTTGGCGTGGTGGTTGTTGGCGCCGGTGACGGTCCGGTTGCGGAGGCCCATTTCCTGGAAGATGCCTTCGGGTTCGCCCTGGACGGGGCCGCCGCCGTAGAGGGCTGTCACCCAGCCGCGCTCGCCCACGAAGAGGCCGCCGAAACTGCCGGCGATCGTCGCCTTGTCGGGGAGGATCCCATACTGTGTCTTGACCGCATTCCAGCCTTCCACGAGGTGCAGGAGGGTGCCGTTCGAGTAGCGGTAGGTGAGGCTGGGGTAGGGGGCGTCGTCAGGGTGGAGGATTTCGACCGGGCCTCCGCTTTCGTATCCCAGGGCATACTGGATGACATCGGCGCTGTGGGAGTGGTGCCAGGTCACGGAGGCGGCGCCGAAGTCCTCGCAGAAGGCCCACGGGACGACCCCTGGCGGGGGGTTGCGGTGGTAGCGGCGGTTGTAGTCGTGCCAGGGCGCGGGTCCGACCCAGAGGTCCCAGTCGAGGCCTTCGGGAACGGGTTCGGGTTCGAGGTGCGGGTTGACGGGGGTGAATGCTCCTTCGCACCGGCTCCAGAGGGCAAAGGCGTGTCGAATGGGGCCGAGTCCGCCCGAGCGCACGAACTCGCAGACACGTCGCGTGGTCGGCATGGAACGGTACTGTGTCCCCGTCTGGAAGACGGTTGCGTGGTTGCGCACCACCTCGGCCAGCCGCCGCCCTTCGGCGATGGTGAGGGAGACAGGCTTCTCGCAGTAGACGTCCTTTCCGGCGCAGGCCGCCTGGGCGGCGATGGGGGCGTGCCAGTGGTCCGGCGTGGCGATGAGCACGGCGTCGATATCGGGTCGGGCCAGGATTTCGCGGTAATCGGTGCACGCCAGGCAGTCGGTTGCGGTGCCGG
>JAFGRS010000358.1 GCA_016935045.1 Lentisphaeria bacterium
CCTTAGGGTATGCGCCCTCCTCGTGCCTTGCGGATGACCATGCGGCGCCTCGCCAAAATGTGAAGTTATTTCCGTGCGGACCCTAAGTTCCGGGAGCGGTCGTTTGCCATGCCGACCATGTCACAGGAGTTGCGTCAGCGCTTCGCCGAGCTCGAGATCGAGATGCGGACGCCGGGTTCGGTGCTCTTTTCCCAGACCCGGTACGAGATTGTGCGTCTGCTGGGCGAGGGGGGGATGGGGATCACCTTTCTGGCCCACGAGATCAGTGCCGCGGATCTGAAGCGTCCCGTGGTGCTGAAATTCGTCCGGGACAGCCTCGATTCCCATCGTCTGAGCCGTTTCATCGACGAGGTCCAGCTCAGCATCCTGTTCAACCATCCCAATCTGCTGCCGGTGTACCGCCTGGAGTCCGAGGCCATCACCCTGGACACGGGGCGCTCGGTGCTGAGTCGCGGGCAGGTCCGGCAGCGGGGGCACACGGTGTACTACGCCGTGATGCAGTACATCGACGGCTGGAATCTGCGCCAGATCGCGAACCGGCTGCGGCATGTGCGCATCCTGCTGAACCAGGACTTGACCATGTTCGTCATCGGGCGGATCTGCCGAGGTCTGCACTACGTGCACGAGTACCGCGACGAGGCGGGGGAGAAGCTCGAACTGGTGCATCGGGACGTCTCCCCCGAGAACATCCTGGTGGACCGCTTCGGGCGCATCAAGGTGTCCGATTTCGGCATTGCCATGTCCACCAAGAAACTCCGCAACGGGGTGTTCCTGCAGGCGGGCAATCTGCGCTACTGCGCGCCGGAGCAATTGACCGGGGCGCCCCTGAGCCGGCGCTGCGACATCTACAATGTCGGGCTGCTGCTGTATTTCCTGTTCACGAACACGGACCGCTTCGGGCCGGAAGTACGGGAGAAGGATGCCCGGGACCGGATCCGACGCAAGATGGCTCGCTCGCCGCTGCCGGATCTGGGCCATGTCCACCCGCGGTGCGCGGCCATCTGTGATGTCTGCCTGCGGCAGGATCCGTCGCAACGCTACCAGAACTGCGAGGACATCGCCAACGACATCGACATCTACTTCCAGGAGACGCAGAAGGTCGTGACCAACGAGCAACTCGAAGAGATGCTGCTGGATCTCTTCAGCCCGGACCCCCACTTCGTCTCGCGACGCTTCGTGCCGTTGACCGGTTCCGATGCCCTGGCCCCCCAGGGCTTCGACCCGGGACGGATTTCCGACACTCCCGAACCGGCCGGCCCCGTATCCACCGCCATCATCCCCCCCGATCCCGCGGACTGACGGGCACGAGCACCCAGCCCCGCGGCCGCGGGCAGGGCTCAGAAGTCGACGCGGACCCCGCCGTAGACCACCCGTCCGTACTCGTTGTAGTCCGGGACGATCTCGTAGTTCTCGTTGAGCAGGTTTTCGCCCCTGAGGTAGACCTGGACGTGTTGCGTGACGCGGAGCGTGGCGGCCGCATTGGCGAGCAGGAAGGCGTCGAGGTGCTCTCCGCCGCCGTGCTGGGTCGTGCGGTGGGCGACGTAGAGGGCATTCAGGTTGAGGGTCAGTCTGCCATCGCTGAGGCGCCAGGTGAGGTCGGCACTGCCCTTGTGGCGGGGACGGAAGGCGAGGGGCGAGGCTTCCACTTCCATGTTGTTGGTATGGGTATAGGTATGACTCAGCCGCAGGGTCACGTTTTCCAGGGGCCGGGTCTGGAGGAAGGTCTCGAGGCCATGGCTCTTGATGCCGCTGATCTGGCCGTAGCGGTAGGTCCCCAGGTCGAAGCCGATGTAGTCGGTCACGCGGTTGCGGAAGAAGGTGGAGCCGAAGGTCAGGCGCGGGTTTTCCGGGCAGAGGTCCTGCTCGAAGCCGGCGTCCCATGCCGTTCCGGTTTCCGGTTCGAGACTGGGTTCGCCGTAGTTCGGCTCATAGAGTTCGTAGAGGCTGGGAGCGCGGTATGCCTTGCCGATGGAGGCCCTGAGGCGGGTCCCCGTAGCCGTGAGATGATAGATGCCGGCCGCCGACCAGGTCCATTCCTGGCCGAAGAGGCTGTGGTCGTTCCAACGGGCGCCGGCCGTCAGGAAGAGGTCGTCCACCGGCTGCAGCTGTGCTTCGGCGAACGCGGCATGGGTACGATGGCGGTCGTCGACCGGAACCGAGGCCGGGATCGCCCAGGCGGGCATACCGCCGTCCTGGACACGGGCCTCCTCGTGGGTGTTGGCCAGGCCGACGGTGAGGCGGGCACGTTCGTGGAGGCGAACGGTCGTTTTCCAGTCGTACTCCGTGGTTCGTCCTTGGTAGCGGTCGTTCAGGCTCCAGCCGTCGGTGTCGCGGTATCCCCTCGCCAGTTCGGTGACGGAGGCCGTGAGGGAGGAGTCGACGCAGCCGTCGAGGAGGTCGGTGGCCAGTAGGCGCAGCCCGGCCATCCAGCGCTGGTGGTGGGTGTCGCCGCTGTCCTGGAAGGGGCCCCAGGCGGCGTCCGCGTTGTCATACTCCTCGTCGATTTCCGTGTAGCGGCCGAAGAACTCGATCCTGAGGTGCTCGTCGAGTTGGATGCCGATGGCCCCCTGCACCTGCTGCTGGCGCCAGGGGTCGTCGTCGCCGTTGAGGGGGGTATTCTGGGCGGAGATGCCGTTCTCGCTTTCCCGCAGCAGGCTGAGAGAGAAGTCGAGGGGGCCTTCGCTGCCGCGGATGCTGCCCGCGGTACGGACGCGTCCATGGCTGCCGTACTCGATCTCGACACTTCCGGTCGGGGTTTCCGCATCGCGGCCGCTGCGGGTGATGATGTTGACGACCCCCCCGAGGGCATTCGAGCCGTGGACGGTGCTGCCGGGGCCGCGGAGGACCTCGATGCGCTCGATGTCGTCAAGGTTGATGTCGTTAAGGAGCGGCATCTGCTGTCCGGTGGAGGTGTCCTGCAGGGGAATTCCGTTGATGAGGACCTTGGTGTGGTAACCTTCGAGTCCGCGGATGCTGAGGTTGGAGGTGGTGGCGTGGGGGCCGTTGGCCCGGAAGTCGATCCCGGGAATCTGTCGCAGGGCGTCCGTGAGGTTGCTCCACTGGCTGTCCTCGATTTCCTGCCGGGTGATCACGGTGACGGCCTGCCCCACTTCGCGCAGGGGTGTTGCGGCGTGGGTCGCCGTCACCACCACGGGGTCCATTTCCGCCGCCTCTTCGGGCAGCGTTTCCTGGGCGACCAGACCGCCCAGCAGAGTCATTCCGGCCAGCATTGTCCTGGCGCTGCGCCATGGTGCCGTCATCGCGATTCCTCCTGCCTCTCGGGTGTTGCCGGCAAGGACGGTTCGGGGCTCCGCGGCCACGTTTCGACCGCGGAGAGAGCCGTGAAAGCAAACGGCCGACCGTTCCTCCGTGTCGGGGGAAGGCCGGCCGTATCCAAGCGCGTGCCCTGGCGACCGTCCCTGAACGCGGAGACGTTCGAACGTCACAGGGTATCCTGACTCGCGGGCCCGCCGGAGGAATCCGACGCCTACTCCCCGGGCCTTCCCATCCAGACACACGCAACGCTGCGCGGACAGTGGCCAAACCGGGTTTCGTTCCCGCTCACAGTGGCGCGACCGTTCCGGATTCTCACCGGATTCCCCTGCGCTTCACGTGAAGCAAACGAACCACCTATTCGGTTGTGCGGCATACTATGGTTTCCCCCCCGGGCGGTTTCAAGGGGCTGGGAAGGGAAGGGGTAAGGCCTCAGTCAACGTAGGGATGCTCGCGGTACGCTCGCGCTCCAGGGGGCATGGAACGCTCGCGGCCGCGCGGGCATTCGCG
>JAFGRS010000044.1 GCA_016935045.1 Lentisphaeria bacterium
CCTGGTGGCGGAGCGTCTCGACGGGAAGGCGCGGGAGCTGACAGGGGTGCTGCTGGATGGGGTGGACGTGACGCCCCAGTGCCGGCTCCTGGCTCCGGAGTTCCTCGGGGACTGCTCGCCGGTGGTTCTGGACCTTCCCGAGCCCCTGGCGCTGGGGAGTTTCCACACCTATACGGTGGTTACCCGGGCAGGCGAGCGCGCCTGCTGCTGCCTGAAGACCCTGGACGGGTTCGTTCCCCTCGGGTCCTATGGCTACGGGACCTACGAGGAGTATGCCCGGAACGGCTGCAACAGCTACGCCAATTTCGCCAAGTGCCGGCCGGGAGACCTCGACGCCATGGCCCGGCTGGGCATGCGCGGTGTGAGCATGATGGGCAGCGGCATCATCGAGCCCTACGAGATCGCTCACCCGGGACTCTATGCCCACTACGTGCACGACGAGCCGGACTGCACCGACTACAACCACGACGAGTTGCCCCATCCGCTGCGCATCGGCCAGATGGCCATGGAAATGGAGAACCGGGTCGCCACCATCCGCCGGCAGGACCCCGAACGGCCCAGTTTCCTCACCGTGGACATGACCTACAAGCCGGCCAACTACTTCATCTACGCGCCCATCGCCGACGTCGTCAACCCCGACTGCTATCCCAGCATCGGCGGCCGGAATGCCACCGAAGTGCGGGAAGTGGTGGAGACCTGCCGCATCGCCGCCGGCCCCCGCCCCGTCACCTTCACCTTCTCGAGCACCCTGGAAGGCCCCCGCGATCCCGAGAAGTTCGCCAGGCTGCGCTTCCCCCGGCCCAACTTCCCGCTGGAACAGCGCGTCATGATGTATTACGCCATCGGCGCCGGGGCCCGGGGTCTGTTCAATTACATCCACTGCACGGAGAACTCGGCGACGCGGTGGTCCCGGGGCAGCAGTGACTGGCCGGAACTGTGGAACGAGATCGGTCTGGTGTACCGCGAACTGGAAACGGTCTCTCCCCTGCTGGCCCTGGCGCATCCGACCCAGCTTGCCGTCAGTCCGGCCCCCGGGCTCTGGCTGCGGATGCTGCTCTGCGGCGACGACGCGGCCCTGATCGTCTGGGTGAACGACAACTACCGGCAGAACCGCCTCGGCGTGCGCTACGACCCTCTCCACGACGTGACCATCGCGCTGCCCGAGGTCCCCTGGCTCGGGACTTGGCGCGCCTACGCGGTCGGACAGGGTACGACCGCCGAGCTGCAGGTTTCCGGGAACGGGATCCTGCTGCCGCGTGCCGACATCGCGGGGGCGATCCTCGTCACCCCCCGCCCGGAGCTGCCGGATGCACTCACCGCCCGCTATGCCTCCCGCCGGGATGCCACGGCCAGGTTCCTGCTCGAAGAGTGGCGTGGGAGCCGGACGCGCCAGGCCCGTCGTCTGGAATGGCTCCGGCTCATCCCCGGCGAACTCGGGCAATTCGCGGTCGCGGGGCAGGGATTGGGTGCCTACGGCGTGAAGCTGGCAAGCTTCTGGAACCCCCGAGAGGAAGACCGGAACGTCCTCGAGTTCGGTGCCAACGATGATGCCAACCGGGAGATGCGCGGGGCCGAGTACCGCGTCACCATCCCCCCCGGGCAGGAGGGCAAACCGTACGTGCTGTACGCCGTCGCAGGGGCGTGGGGGCGTCCCTGTATCCTCACGGTCACCGGGCCGGATGGCGGAAGACTCCTTGAAGAGACGGTCGAGACGTCGTTTTCCGGCGAGTTGGTGGTCCGGCGGTTCGTACCCCGGCCGGCAGGCGAGCACCTGGTGAGGTACCTGCAGTCCGGCCCGGGGAAGCGCGGCGGGCGCATCGGCACGGTGATCTACGTCCTGCCTGCGGACGCCGTGTTCGCGCCCCTGCCCGCGGGGGAGTAGTGTGGCCGGCCATCCTCGGGCAGCGCTGATGCCGGGGGACCCAACCGCAGCATCGCGAGGCAATGCCATGCCCGACCTGCTCACCCGAGCGGTGCAGCCGGCGTGTTGCCGGTGTGGGGTGATCCGCCTCGGGTGCCAACGCTGGAGCAAGGACTGGGGCGGCCGCGTCGTCGCGGGCAGCGCCCGCGAGGCCCTGTCTGCCTGTCCGCACAGGCAGGCGCGGGCGGTCCGGGATGGATGCCGCCCGGGGACCGTGCGGCCTACTGGAGGGCGAAGTTCCTGCCGAGCCGCATCCGCCCGGGGACCGTGCGGGGTACTGGAGCGCCCGCGAGGCCGCGGGCGGCCCCGGTGCGGGAAGTGAAACGGGCAGGCGGGACGCTATGGTTATGGAGAACCAATCGCGGGGCCGTGTCCCCCTCTCCCGCGGGGGAACGCTCCGACGGCCCTCCAGGCGCTGGGTCGTGAGCGCCGGGAACAGGGCTGGCGCGGCGTGCGGAGATGCCGCCTCCGGGTCGGACGGGAAGGAACGGGCATGAGAACGGGCACCCTGGGCGCGAAACACATCGTAACGCTTCTCTGCGGCATCCCGCTGGCGCAGGCCGCCGTATCGGGCCGGGAGGAGGCCGCCTGGCTGCGCCTCAAGGACGCGTCCGGCGTCAGTCAGGTCAAGGAGGGAGCGTTGATCTTCACAAACCGGCCCTACTCCTTCGCGGAGTTCCCCGAGGAACTCAACGGCTTGCCGTTCGTCCAGGGGGAGATCGAGGCGACCTTCCGGGTCGAGGTGGTGAGGGACGGTGTGCTGCGCGCGTTGACCGCCGCGCCCGAGACCAAGGCATCCCATGGGCAGTCCGAGTCTCTGACGGCCCGGGGCTTCGCGGCAGCCGCCGACGGCAGGCGCTACCAGTTGTTCGGCTCGTCCCCCGCGGATCGCGTCTGCCTCTATCGGAAGGCGGTCACGGCTGGGGAGACCTACACCTTCCAACGCTGGACCCTGGTAGCGGCGGGGCAGATCGAGGAATCGCCCTTCCGGGACCTGCTGGCCCACTATGCCCGCGAGGAGGCGGTCAGCCGGCACGTGCGGGAGAATCTCCTCTTCCTCGAGCCGGACTACGTGGTCTTCATCCCCAGGCAGCGACGCGAGATCGTCGGCGACCGCTACAACGACCATTTTCAGGTCTTCGACAAACCCGACGGCAGGCTCTTCGCCGCCTGGACCCAGGCCACAAAGGAAGGGGACGTGGACCAGCACATCTGCTTCTCGAAGAGCACCGACCGGGGCAGGACCTGGACGACGCCCATCATCCTCGCCGGCTCGCCGAACCACGTCAACCCGCAGCCCATCGCCAGCTGGCAGCAGCCCATGGTGTCCAGGTCGGGCCGGATCTACGTGCTGTGGAACCAGCGCGTCTCGAACGACCCCCTGCACCACGGCATCATGGTGGGCAAGTACTCGGACGACGACGGCGCGACCTGGTCCCAGCCTCGGGTGGCGCCGTTCCCGCGGGTGAACCGCGACCCGGTCGACAAGCCGCCGAGCTGGTGCATCTGGCAGCGTCCCCTGCGCCTCGGCAAGGACGGCAAGTACATCGTCGGGCTGACGCGCCACGGGGTCGTGGCCG
>JAFGRS010000359.1 GCA_016935045.1 Lentisphaeria bacterium
CGCGGGATGAGCGTGGGCGTCCGGAAAACACCCCCCAGCGGGACCCCCGGCCTGACCCCGTTTTCCGGTCGCGGGGGGCATGGGTGTCCGGAAAACACCCCCGACGGCTCAGCGGGTGAGACTCCCAGAGATCGACGGAGACGGGAACGCGGCCCTCCAGCACATGCCGGCCGCCCTCCTGGAGCCCGCGATGCCCGGCCGGCTCCGGGCGGGTTCGCGGTATTCCCTCGGCATGACCGCGACACAGCGCCCGAGGCATCCAGCGAGCGCGGGCCTCGGGGAGGGCTCGAGGCGGCTGGATGAGACCTGGATCGGCGCCTTCGAGGTGACCGCCGAGGACGGCGGGCTCGAGCGCATCGTTTCCGGGCGTTCCCCATGCGCGCGTTCCATGATCAACCTGGTGAGCCTTGCAGATGGGGCTAGAGTATCGCGGAGCAGATTTGCTGGAGTGTGCGATGCAGGAAGCGAGTGATTTCACCGGTTTGACGCCGGATGCGATGCTGGATGGGGTGGAGGCGGCCGTGGGCAAGCGGCTCATGGGTCTTGCCCATCCGCACAACAGCTACATCAACCGGGTGTACGAGTTGCAGAGCTTCACGGGGGAGCGTCTGATCGTGAAGCTGTACCGACCGGGGCGTTGGTGCCGGGAAGCGCTGCTGGACGAGCATCGTTTTGTGTTGGAGTGCGCCGCGGCGGAGTTGCCGGTGGTTGCCCCCATGCGGTTGGCGGACGGGGGGACTCTCGGGCAGGTGGAAGGGGTTTCTTTTGCCGTGTTTCCGAAGCGTTGGGGACGTCCCTTCGAAGTGACAGGCGAGGAGGACTGGCGGCGCATCGGGCGGGTGCTGAGCCGGATGCACGCCGTGGGATGCCGCAGTGGTGCCGAGCACCGTGTCGTCATGCATCCCGACCGGTCCCTGCGGAGCGACATCGAGCATCTTCGCGGCGGAGGATACGTGACGCCGAGGGAACGGGACGCCTTCTTCCAGACTGCCGAGGCGGTCCTGGAGAGCGTTCTGCCGCTGTTCGAGGACGTCGGTCTGCAACGGATCCACGGCGATTGCCATGCCCAGAATGTGCTCGATCGTCCCGGCGAAGGACTGATGCTGATCGACTTCGATGACATGGCCGTGGGGCCCCCCGTGCAGGATCTGTGGATGCTCCTTCCGGATCGGGTGGAGAATTGCCGCCGCGAGATGCACCTGTTGCTGGAGGGATACGAGACCTTTCAGGAGTTTGACGACCGGTCTCTGCGGCTGGTGGAGCCCTTGCGGGCCATGCGGATGCTGTATTTTCTGGCCTGGTGCAGCCGCCAACTCGGGGACCCGAATTACAAGGCCAAGTTCCCGGACTGGGGTACGGAGGCCTTCTGGCGGCAGCAGGTGGATGACCTGCGCCGTCAGCTTGCCTGCATCCGGGAGGCCCGCCGCTGAGGAGGACGACATGGCGCCCGGGGCCCTGCCCAATCCCTTCCCCCCTTCCGTCCGCAGGGTCGGGGTGTTCTCGCCCGCGGGGATCCCCGAACCCGAGCGTCTGGCGCGGGGCATCGCTCTGCTCGAGAGCTGGGGGCTGACGGTGGTCGCCCCTCCGGCTCCCGCGCCATGCCGGTTCCTGGCCGGGGACGACCGGGGACGCGCCGAGGTGCTGAACGGTCTCCTGCGGGACGAGAGGGTTGACGTTCTCATGGCGGCCCGCGGGGGCTACGGTTGTGGCCGCATTCTGGGTCTGGTGGACTGGGAGGCGGCGCGTCGGCGGAAGGTAGGCATCATCGGGTACAGCGACGTGACCGCACTGCATGCCGCGGCCTACGCTGCGGGTAGCTCCGGCTGCATTGCGGGGCCGATGGTGAGCAGCACCTTCGGGCGAGACCTGGCTTCGTCCGAGGAGGAGGCCGGCATGCGCGCGGCGCTTGCGTCGCTTGCGGTGGCGCTGGCGCACGGTGGCCGACCGGGAACGCAGGCCCCGGAGGAACGGCTCAGCGAAGCTTCGCCCTCCAGCCGACCGCGAACCCGCCCGCGGGGGGCGGGCATCGCGGACTCCAGGGACGGCACGGGCAGGGGGCTCGGCTCGAGGGATGCAGCCCCGGAGGCGCCGGAGAGGTCCCGCAGCTGCCGGGTCTCAGGGGCAAGCTGCCTCGAACCCCTGCGTCAAGGGACGGTGACGGGGCCATTGTTCCCGGCCAACCTGGCCGTGTTGGCGAGTCTGGCGGGAACGGCCCACTGGCCGGACCTGCGTGGGGCTGTTCTGGTGCTGGAGGACATTCACGAAGCCGCCTACCGGGTGGACCGTTGCCTGAACCAATTGGACGCCGTGGGATGCCTGGGCACAGTGGGAGGGCTGGTCTTCGGGCAGTTCACGGATGCCGAGGATGCGCAGTGGCTGCCGGAGGTGTTTGCGGACTTCGCGGGGCGGGTGCGGGGTCCCGTGGCGGCGGGGCTTGGATTTGGGCACGTGTTCCCTTCGCTCAGCCTCCCCGTCGGTTGCATGGCGCGCCTCGACGTTGGCGCGGAGGGAGGGGTCCTCAGCGTCTGCTGACGGTGCGAAACCGCATCCGAGGCAGAAGCGCACGACCCGCGTGCGGCCCTTGCCTCCCGCAGCCCCGGCGCGCCTGGGATTCCCCCCGTGGCACGCCCCATACGTTGACACAAATCCCCCCGGCGCCGCGGAATCCACGCGTCGCACCCACGCCCAGTGCACCGGCCTGAACGTTCCTTGTCAACAGGCAACGACCGGCTCCGCCGTCCTGTCAGCCGCCCATGAGGTGGGTCATGATATGGAGGTCGAGTTCCTCGTAATCGCGCTTGGCGATCAGGTCCTGGATGGCACCGTGGTCAAGGCTGCGGACCACGTCGAGCAGTCGGAGGAACATGGTGCGGCTGTTGGAGAGGTGTTTGGTGGCGGTGTCATCGCCCTGGGTGCGCATGGCCTTGACGTCCAGGCCCACGTATTCCCCGTTGCTGCCGTAGTCGTGCGCATCGAGGACGCGCACCTGGTTGAAGGCCCGGCGCAGGTCGACGGAAGCGAAGGACTTGTCCTGATCGAACTTGAGTCCATTCTGGTCGTTGAGGTGCACGCTCCACAGCTTGCCGAAACTGAGGGCGAAGCCCATCTCGTCGGATGGGTCGAGGCCGGCGAGGATGACGTGGGCGCTTTCGATGTTGACTCCCACGCGGGATGGGGAGACGGTCCGCTGGGCCAGGGCCAGGGCATGGCCGGTGGTGGGGATGTAGCTCTGGTCCATGGGTTCGTTGGGTTTGGGCTCGATGGCGATGCGGATATCGGGGTCGTGCCGCAGCATGTCATCGATGGCTGCCACGATGCGGTCGGTGGCCTGGGCGCTGTCCTTGGACTCACGCAGGTAGGTTCCTTCGCGGGCCATCCAGAGCACGATGAGCTTGGTGCCGACCGCATTCGCGATGTCGACGCAGAGGCGGCAGCGGTCCCGGGCATAGCCCCGGCATGCCGGGTCATTGCTGGTGAAGGCGCCGTCGATGGTTCGCGGGTCTTCCCATAGCCGCGGCGCGACGAACTCGGCTGCCAGGCCGTGTTCGTCCAGTTTGGCGCGGACGGCGCGAGCCTGGGCGAGGGTGTCGGCGACGCTGCGTTCTCCGAGGTCGGGCACGACGTCGTCATCGTGGAACTGGACGGCCTCGAACCCCAGCTCCCGGTAGAGTTCGAGTTTGCGGTTGAAGGCGACGGTATCGCGCACGGCCGGGCCGAAGGGGTCGGCGCCTTCGTGGATGTTCCAGGGCCCGAAGGTGAAGCGGAATGTGCCTGCCATCGCTTGACTCCTCTGGGGCGAGCAACGCCACGACGGAGGAGGCGCGGGGAGTTCCCGGCCTCCTCCCGTAGGTTTGCACCGTGTCCAGTTTCTACTCCTTCTCGCGGATCTTGCTGAACCAGTGTTCCATCTGCCGTCCGGCCGCTTCACGCCCACCCAGGCCGAAGGAGAGGGCAATCGCAACAGCCACCGCCCCGAGGGTCAGGAGAAAGGCCAGGTCGACGATGCGGTCCGCGATGCCCATGGCCCGCAGTCCCATGGCCACGACAAGGACGATGATGCACACCCTGACCATGGAAGCCACGAAGCGCCCGCTTCCGGACTGGCCGAGGACGCGATGGACGAGCCCCGCGATCCAGGCCCCGACGGCGAGGATGACCAACCCGAGCAGGACGTTGGCGCTGAACTCCAGCAACTGGGAAAGCAGCGCGCTGATACGCGTGAGTTCGAGTTTCTCGGCGGCGGAGATGGCGGCGCCGGCCATGATGAAGAACAGCACCAGGTGACCGATGATCCGGGAGAGGGCCACTTTGCTGCCGAGAACCGCATCCCAGCCGAGCCGTTCGGGAAGCTGGTCCAAGCCCAGGTTCTTGAGCAGTTCGCGGAGGAATCCGGCGACGAAACGGCCGACGAGGAAGGCGACCAGGAGGATGACGATGGCGGCCAGGATCATGGGCACGGAGTCGGCGAGGGAGGTGAGCATCTCGGTGGCGGGCACCGAAATGGCGTCGAGTTTCAGCTTGCCGAGGGCCGCCAGCAGCAGGGGTATGAAGATGACGATGAAGACGATCTGGCGGAGGATCCGCGAGACGCGGAAGCCTTCTCCGAGACCGACCTTCGCCACGTACTTGTCCAGGGGACCCGTGAGAACACCCACGGGTTCCGAGATGAGCTTCGCCACGATGTAGCCGATGACGCCGATGAGGACAGCCGCGATGATGTTGGGGACGGCGGTCAGCAGGTCCATGAACATGGCCTTGATGGGATCCAGGACGTGGCTCACCCCCAGGATTTCGAGGGTGAGCAGGAGCACATAGAGCACGATGAGGTAGTAGAAGGTCCGGCTGATGGTCCCCTCGATCTTCACCTCGCGTCCGGATTTCCCGGCCACGCGTTCGTTGAGACGCATCCGGCGCAGCAGAGCCCCGAAGAGCTTCGCGAGCAGTCCCGCCACGACGAGTCCCAGCAGGACAACGACCATTGCGCCGAGGAGGGTGGGCAGGTACCCGCCGATGCGTGCGGTCATCGCACTGAAGAAATTCGTTATGGGTTGCATGCTGCGTCCTTCCATATTCCCGGGAGTGATGGACCAGGCAGACCCAGATGGCCCGCGGTCCCTGTCCCCGGGAGGGGCAGAGCCTGCCAGTCGCTGCGGTCTGCCGGCGGAACGCAGCAATCCACAACGCCAGTGCAGCGCAACTGCCGCCACACGGCGTTGACGGGACCGGAGCGATCCGCCGTCTCTGGGACCATGCCGACATGCATGGCCCCAACCATACTGTGCACCCTGGTGTGGCAATATGCCAACGCCTGGCCGAAAGGAAAGGCAATGACTCGGTGGACATGGGGATGGCTGCCGAGCCGATTCCCGAGCCCTTCCCGCTCTCACTCCTGTCAGGGAACTCGCCTGCGATCAACACGGTGAGGCCTGGTCCATTCTACTCTTCCAGCTTCAGAATGCCGGCCTTGTCCGTTTCCCAGGTCCAGCCTCCCGTGCCCTGCCACATGGCCCAGTCGGGAGCGGCGGTCTTGCGTACCGAGAGGTTGCACTCGAGCGTCATGCCGGGGCCAGCGTTCGCGCCGAAGAGACCGAGCGGGATCCGGTACTCCGCGGTCCAGTGCCCCCGGTCCACGGCCATGGCGGCGAACGAGACCTCCGCTCCCGCCGCTTCCACCACCGCCGCGGGCGCCTTGGCCTCGGCGGAACTCTCAAACCTGCCGTCCGGGTAGCCGCGCAAGACGAGTATCGGCGCGCCATTCCCTCCCCGCGGGTCCCGCAACGCGATCTCGACGGCATCGCTGCCAGCCCACTTCTCGGTCGTCACGAGGGGTTTGCCCGGGTCCACGTCATTGCGGATGCCCACATAGAGACTCCGGCCGTCGTGAGCCAACCAGGCCAGGCTCGGGAAGCGCACCGGCTCGTGGTACAGGCTTCTGTCGACCCGAACCGCCCTTGCCGGATCGCATCCCGCCCATTCCGCAGGTGTGAGTCTGCCGTCGATCACGATCGGCGCCTGGGTACGGGAGACCGCAGCCACGGGGGGTGGGCCGGTGCGCAAGGTCTTCTTGACCGGCTCCGGTTTGGTCCAGAGCTTGATGGCGGTCGGCGGCAGGGGCGTGACCTCGTGCTCGACCGGCCAGCTCGCGCGATTCCCGTTCCTGTACAGGCCGATCCGGTCGAATGGGATGGGCGTGAAACCGATGGCGGCAAATGCAGGGGAGTCGTCACGGAGCCGGAAATCCCCGGTCGTCCCGTCCACAAGGTGCGGATCGACGTCAACCATATTGTTCTCGATGGTCACCAGGTCGTACGCGCTTGCCTGGATGTGGTGCCACCAGGCGTTCCGATAGCCCTTGGAGTCGGCGGGTTCATCCCATCCCGTGCGTCGGAGGTTCTCGCCGTTCCCGCGCCAGAAGATATTCGTCCGCAGGATGTTCCCTTTGGGCCATGCGGGCTCGTCCTCGAGCATCCCGGCCAGCTCCGGGAAGCGCGTGCTGTACGGAGGCTCCCGAAAGCGTATGCCCGGCGGCAGCACGCCGTCCTTCTTCGCGGTCTCGAGCCGCGGGACGGCATATCCCGCGGCCCAGTTCCCCGGGGCGTATCGTGCATCGAGATGGAAGGCCTGCGGACAGTCGATGAAGAGGTTGTTCTCGACCAGGGTATCGCGCCCTCCGCCGATGAACACGGGGCGGAGGACCTGGTGGAAGACGTTGCCGCGGATCGTCGTACCGGAGTTGCCGTCGTCGAGGTAGATCCCGTTGCAGGCCCCCCCGTCCTTGCCGCAGAGATGGTGGAGGTAGTTGTGCAGGAACAGGTCCCCCCGCATGCAGTAGCTCCGGCCGCCGTAGATGGCGCCGCAGTCATGCGATTCCTGGCAGACGTTGTGCACCTCGTTGTACTCGAAGCGGTGCAGGGGGCCGCCGTAGATCATGGCGGAATGCGGCGCGTGATGGATCAGGTTGTGGGAGGCCCGCAGCCCGGCGCCGGTCATGAGGATGCCGGGACGGTAGGTCCGATCCCAACGCGCAATGTGGTGGATGTGGCAGTTCTCCACGTAGTGCCCCCCGGGAACGAGGCGCTGGCGGTCGCCGCCGGCCAGGAACACGCCGCCCCCGCCCGTGCCGGTGATGTCGCAGCCGATCACGCCGCAGTCCTTGCCGTCCACGATCGTGATCCCGTAGTTCGTCACATTGCGTATCGAGCAGGCGACGACCCGGCAGCTGTCGCCGTCCCGGATCCGGACCGCCGTCCCGCGGGCCGCTTCCAGATGCAGGCCGTGCAGCGTGACGTGTGCGGTGCCGCTCAGCTGGAAGAGCCCGTCGGCAACCGAGACCTCCGCTCGAGCACCGTCCAGCGGCGCCGGCGGCCAGAAGTAGAGCACCCCCCTCTCGCGGTCGATGTACCACTCGCCGGGGCTGTCGAGTTCGCAGAGCAGATTGAGGCCGAAGAACCACATGCCGTCCCGGTAGCCGCCGTAGGTGTGATACGGCTTGGCAAGGTGAATGACACGCTCCTCGGGATCGATCGACTCGATTCTCTGGGTCTGCAGCACCCAGTCGCGAAACCAGTAGCCCCGGACCAGCGCCTCCTTCTCGCTCAGCCAACGACTCGGACGGGCGTCGACACAG
>JAFGRS010000360.1 GCA_016935045.1 Lentisphaeria bacterium
CCCTCGGGGGCCGCGGCTCCACCCCTACCACGGCCGGCACGGGCGCTGCCGACCGGCGGCGGCAGAGAGCAGGCGGACGCAGCCGCGAACATGGCATCGAGACAACCTGGAGGAGAACCGGAATGCAGACATCATCCAACGGCCGGCCCAACATCATCGTGCTCTATGCCGACGATCTCGGATTCGGGGACATCGGCTGCTACGGCGCCACGGCCGTCCCGACGCCCAACCTGGACCGCTTGGCGAAGGAAGGCCTCCGCTTCCGCGAAGGCTATGCCACCGCGGCAACGTGCACTCCCTCGCGCTACAGCCTCCTGACCGGTTCCTACCCCTGGCGCAATCCGGGGGCCCGGATCCTGGCCGGCGATGCCCCGCTGATCATCCCGCCCGGCTCCTTCACCCTCCCCGCCATGCTGCGCCAGGCCGGCTATGCGACCGGCGTCGTCGGCAAGTGGCACCTCGGCATCGGCGACGGCAACCCCGATTGGAACGGCGAACTCACCCGGGTCCCCCTGGATGTGGGCTTCGACACGTCCTTTGTCATGCCGGCAACGAACGATCGCGTCCCCTGCGTGTACCTGGATGGCCGGCGCATCGCCGGGCTCGATCCCTCCGACCCCATCGAGGTCACCTACGATCCCGCCAAGGCCTTCCCCGGCATCCCCACCGGCAGGGACAATCCCGAACTGCTGCGGATACGGTACAGCCACGGGCACGACATGAGCATCGTCAACGGCGTCAGCCGCATCGGCTTCATGCGCGGGGGGACGGCCGCCCTCTGGCGCGACGAGGAGATGGCGGAGGTCTTCCTGCAGCGGTCCGTCGGCTTCATCACCGCGAACCGGGAGCGGCCGTTCTTCCTGTACCACGCCTTCCACCAGCCCCATGTGCCGCGTCTGCCGGGGCCGCGTTTCGCGGGGGTGACGGGCCTGGGTCCCCGAGGCGACGTCATTGCCGAGATGGACTGGTGTGTGGGGCGGATCCTCGACACCCTGGACCGCCTGGGGCTGCGCGAGAATACGTTGGTGATTTTCTCCAGCGACAATGGTCCCGTCCTGGATGACGGCTACGTGGACCAGGCCGTCGAGCGTTGCGGGGACCATCGTCCGGCGGGTCCTCTGCGGGGGGGAAAGTACAGCCTCTTCGACGGGGGAACGCGGGTGCCTTTGCTTCTGCGCTGGCCCGGCACGGTCGTTCCGGGCGAATCGTCCGCCATGGTCAGCCAGGTGGATTTCCTGGCCTCCTTTGCGTCCCTGGTCGGGTGTGAGCTGCCGGCGGATGCCGGCGTGGACAGCCTCGATGTGTTGCCGGCACTCCTGGGCCGAAGCCCGTCGGGGAGGTCCGAGCTGGTCACGGAGGGCATCGGGGCCAAGACCCTGCTGCGGGTGGGATCCTGGGTCTTCATCCCGCCCCACGCCGGCGAAGCGGTGAGCCGTACCACCGGGATCGAACTCGGCAACTCCCCCGAACCACAGTTGTACAACCTCGCTGCCGACGTGGGACAGACCGCCAACCTGGCCGCACAGGCCCCCGAACGCCTGCCCCGCATGGCCGAACGCCTGCGCGAAATCCAGGAAGCCCCCGGTACCCGGCCCGGGGCCGCCGGGGCCAGCCCGGCGCCGGCAGTCATGGGCAGGACGGAGCCAAGGAATGTCGCGTCGCATACCGGGTTGTCGTCCGATTCCAGCCGGGGGTCCTGAGTGCGCAACGGCACGCTTGACGGGGCGCTGGTATGATGTATGGTATTACCAGTTAGTGGAGGCAATGCCATGGCAACAGCAAAAGTCGCCATCACGCTGGAGAGGCATCTGTTGAGCGAAGTGGATGCACTGGTGAAAGCGCATGCCTACCCCAGTCGCAGCAACGCGATTCAGGAAGCCGTTGCCGAGAAGCTCCGTCGAATCAACGGGGAACGTCTTGCTCGGGAATGTGCGAAACTGGACAGCGCCCGGGAACAGGAAATCGCGGAAGAGGGGATGGCATGGGAGCATGAGGAATGGCCCGAATACTGAGAGGCGACATCGTTTGGGCCGATCTGAATCCAGTACAAGGCCGCGAGCAGGCGGGATTGCGTCCCGTACTCGTACTGAGCCAGGATGTTTTCAATGCGCGTTCCGGCACCGTCATCGCCGTGGCCCTGACCAGCCAGCCCCAACAGGCCGGATTCCCGCTCACACTGGAGCTAACGGCTCCCAAGTTGCCTAAGCGTTCCTGGGTGAAGATCAGTCAGATACGGACACTATCCACCGAACGCCTGCGCCAACGGCTGGGGCGGGCACGGCCGGAGGATGTAGCTCGGATCATCGATGGGCTCAACGAGATTATCGGGAGCCAACCATAGCAGGCCGCGGACGCGCTGACGCATGCCGCAGATGCTCAGGGTTCGCGCGGGAGTACCTTCCCATTTTGCTGCAGCCGATCCCGGTTCCTGGCAAGGCGTGAGCGCAGCCGGCATACCCGCAGTGGTACGTCCCGAGCGAGCAACGCCGCCAGGGAGCAGGAGCGGCGCAGCCCTTCGGGGCGAGGCGGGCATACCCAACGCGGTCTGTCCCCTTGGCCCCGGGGGGGGGCGGCGCCGAAGACGCCCGGTCCCTGCGGGATGGGGCGGCGGCGGAGGCCCCAAAGGCTCCCGCACAGCACACCGGTACGGTAGGGCCCTGGTCAGGATAGGAGCAGCGTGCGCGATGAAACGTGATCCGAGACTCCCATTCCTCGTCGTTGCCGCGCTCCTCGGCGTTTTGGTTCTCGGTGTGGTCGTGTTTGCTCTGTTTGGGCGCGGCGGCCGGACCTCGCCCGGACCGACGGCAGTGCCTGCTGCTTCCGGTCGCATCGACTATGGCGTCAGGGTCCTCGGCGCGAGCCGGGACGATGCGGGGCGATACACCATCCGCATCGAGGTGCGGAAGAAGGACTCCTGGCACTGGCAGGCGATCTCACTCCGGGAGATTTCCATCACTGGGCAGGCACCGGCCAAGGCCAACGCTGAACTTGTGTCGCCGTTGCCTGTTGATCCCGTACCGGAGTGCTTCCAGCTCGAGTTTCTTTCGGAGGAAATCCAGGGAGATGCCAGTGATCTTCGTCTCACGCTGGGAATCGCGATCCAGGCAAAGAGGCATCTTGGTCTCACTCGTGCGCGTTCGCAGCAGACCCACACCCTCCCCCTCCAATCCGTTGATGCCTCCAAAGAGGACCAGAACTGACCGGGTCTGCCGGGTCGGACCTACGGATGTATTTGTGCCGGGTCTGCCGGGTCGGACCTACGGATGTATTTGTGCCTCAATAGGATAAGCTCGATGGAAGGGCGTTTTCGGGGCTTAGAGCGTCGTTTTCTGCCCCGTTTCTGAGAGCCTTACGCTCCACCCCGGGTCAGGGGGTGCCGGGCGGGTGAGGGTGGGTTGGGTCTGACGCGTGCGGGCGTCGTGATCTGTTGGCGGGTATTCCCCACCCCGGCGAGGCCATGGGGGCGGGACCTCCGTCAGGGGACGCGCACGGTCAGCAGCCGTTCGATGTCGGGGCCGGCGGCCGCCACTCCTGTCAGCGTCACCCAGGCATCCCGATCCGGCTCGCCGATCCGCAGGCCGTACGTTCCCGGACGGAAGACCTTGGGCCGGAAGTTGGCGCCGCGGATTCGCAGTGTATAGACGACCTCGCCGTTCCCCTCGTCCAGGACCTGGACCACGGGATCCGTCGCACCCGTGATCTCCAGTTTCGGCAGGTACGCCGCGGCGGCTCGGCTGTACTGGTCCTCCTGGGTCACGGTCTTCGGCCAACCGTCGTACTGGACGGCTCCCGGCCGGGAGGGATCCGAGAACCGTGGCCAGCACTCGATGGTGATGGTGCGCTCCGACTTGCGGAAGCGCACGATTCCGTACCCCGGCTTCTTGTCATGCAGCCAGGCGGGTTCCCGGCCCATGGGTCCCGGGTTGGTGGCTGCCCACACGGTGATCCGGTTTCCGAAACCCTCCAGGTACTCGCCCGTGTAGTCCGGCAGGCCGGGGAGACGGGTACGGGGCGGGCGTGTCGGCAGCCAGGCGCGGAGGTAGAGGTTCGCGACCGACGGCACCAGGAAGGACCACCCCGCGTCGTTCCAGTCGTCGATCCCGTGGTGGAGGATGGTGGCCAGGTGCTGGTCTCCCCCGATCATGAACGCGAATCCTCGCCGGATCTCGTGCAGCGCCCGGTTGCGGCCTGCCTGCGGCCAACCGTTGGAGTCGTAGTCGGCGACCAGGGGCATCATGTTTCCGCCGTGGTGCGTGGCGGCGCCCGCGAAGACGGTCTGCGAGAGGGTTGCCTTCATGTCCGCGCCGCGCCAGTCCGCCGCCCAGTCGCGCAGGAAGGCAAGCTGGCGTTCGCCGAGGAGTCGGGCGTCCGGAACGTCGGCGGTGCGGGGATCGAAGGTCTCCTCCTTGACGTGGTCGGGCCGGCCCGTGTCGGTCGGCGGCGCCAACCCATCCGGGCCGGTCTTGAATTTCGGGTCTTCCGGCAAATGCGTACGTGAGAGGAAGACGGGTGGAACATCGGGCTCTAGTGTTTTGGTTAACGACAACCAGGACACAGGA